>JAZUJG010000203.1:0-9763 GCA_045642645.1 Acutalibacteraceae bacterium
TTGCGGGAATCTCGTATTCTCTGCCGTTCCAAACAAGCGTGCCGCCTTCGGCATCGGTGAATACCGTAACCTCATCACGGCTGCATTTCACCCTGACCGTTCTGCCGTTTATGGGTACTGCGGCATCAAAATGCCCGAAAAAAAGGTTGAATCCCCTCGCCTTTTAATAAAAACCGAATACTTCAATGCCTTTCCCGATACGGAAATTGCGCTTTTGAACAGAGGGTTTTATCTTGGGTTTATAAAAAACGATAGCCGTTGGGGAACTGCTGCGGATATTGAAAGAAAAGCGCGTTTCATAAAGTTCTGCGCCGAAAAATACGGCATTTCGCAGAGATGCGTACCCGTGGGAATGAGCTGCGGCGGCATTTTTGCCGTAAAGCTTGCGGCGTTATACCCCGAGCTTGTTTCGTGCATTTACGTTGATGCGCCCGTTGTGAATTATATGAGCTGCCCGTGCGGCTTCGGCAAGGGCAATTCACTTTCGCAGGACAATTCCGAAATACTGAATGCGCTCGGGCTGAACGGTATTGCCGAGCTGCTCGCTTACCGCGATATGCCGCTTGATTACCTCGGCAGGCTTATTGAAAACAAAATCCCCGCCGTGCTCGTCGCGGGCGACAGTGATATGACCGTGCCGTACTGCGAAAACGGCGCATTCATTAAGCGAGCATACGAGGGCAGCGGTGTTGATTATGAAGAATACATTAAACCCGGGTGCGACCACCATCCGCACGGGCTCGAGGATGCGGCACCGGTAACAGAATTCATAGAAAAACACATATAATTTTAAAAAAGCACTTGCTTTCGCAAGTGCTTTTTCCAGTCTCTGTCTCCGTAATCTCTTACGAATTTTGCAACCACATCACTGTTTGCGCCGAATGCCTGCAAGGCGACGACTCTGTTCTGCTCGGGTGCCATTATGAGCTTCTGCCCGAACATACCGCCCTTGTAGTAAATGCGGTGTTCATCGTCCCAATCCAAGCCGTATTCGTTGTTTACGGCAATATCCACCCATTCCTTTGAAAGAATACGCTGACCGTTGTAGGTGCCGCCGTTAAGGAATACCGCGCCCATTTTCGCCATATCGGCGGAGTGAATATATAAGCCCGTTGCGCCTATTACATGGCCGCGCGGGCAGTGGCTCCACGCCATTTCCTGAAAATCGAGCTTTAATAAAGCCTCTTTCCACAAAAAATCGTCAAGCGACATACCGCAGCGCTTTTCGGCAATTCTTGCAAGCAGGTAAAACGCGCCGTCGGAATATTTACAGTCGGTTTCGGGCGTATATTCAAGCGGATATGTGAAAAGGTACGAAAGAAAATCGTCGGTGAATTCCGAGGATTTGTGTGTATCAATATCAAGAAAACCGCCGGGCAGACCGAGCCTGTGCGAAAGCGCGGTCGCAACAGTTGAGATTTCCCAGCGCTCATCCGTACCCGCGGGCAGCTCATCGCGGAAAATATCGCAGATTTTTTCATCAAGGCGAACAAGCCCCCTGTCATACAGAATGCCGATTGCCGCCATAGTGAAAAGCTTTGCCACCGAGTAGGTGTTCTGGCAGGGGTTTGCGGGCGTGCATTCCTCTGTTTCGGGTGCTCTGCCGTTGCGGATTTCCGAGATGCGTATTATTTCAAACGGCTGTGTTTCAATAAATTTTACACATTCGTCAAGGAATCTGCTCATCAGTCGTTACCTCCGAAATAATCGGATTCAATGTAATCCACACCGAAGCCCTTGCAGCGTTCAAGCTCCTCGGGCGTGTTGGCGGTCCACAGACCGACCTCCAGACCTCTTTCGTGGAACTCCTTAACCATCTGCTCGGTAATTACCCACTGGTCCGCATCTATGTGGAAGCCGTAGTCAAAGCAGCGTTCATAGTGGCTCTCACCGCTGCCGTAGGTATACATAAGCGGCAGGTCGGGGAGATAGTTGTGTATTTTTATAAGGTTATCAAAATCAAAGCTCTGCATTATGCACTTTTTAAGCTCGTAAACTTCCTCAACAAGTGCAAAAACCTCTTTGATTTTTTCATCGGTGAATGAGCCTTTAAGCTCTACGAAGCAAATCATATTGTACTGCTTCATCACTTCAAGGTAACGCCTGAATGTGCAGAGGTATATTTCATCATCGGTCTTTTCGTTCAGAAGCGGCTTCGCGGTAAGCTCCGCAAAGGTGCTGTCGCCCACAATAAGCTCGGTGCCGTCAAAAAACTTTGCCTCTTTATTGTGGCTGCAAACAAGCACACCGTCTTTTGTGGCGCGTATATCGGTTTCGGCGCCGCCGGATTTATGCTCGCCCGCCATTCTGAAAGCAAGCTCCGTGTTCTGCAAATATTTACCGCTGTAGCCGCGGTGCGCAATCATACAAATGTTAAGTTCGCGTGCAGTCATGGTTTCCTCCGTTAAATGAGCGTGTTAATAAATTTAACTGTTTTTTCGGGCAGCTCAAGCACATCGCGGATACTGTCCTTTTTCATTATCATATCAAGTACAAAAATTTCATCGGCTTTCACAATGCCTTTAATGCGGGTTTTAAGCTTCTCGCAGAATTCGGCTTCGCCGTTATGCTCCGCAACAATATACTGTGCGAGTGCTTCATAAAGCCTGTCGGAGCGCAAGCCGAGGTCAGCTTCCGCAAGGCTGTGGCGCAGTTCCGTTTCAAGTTCATCGGAATACCCGAAGCCGTCACGCAGCATCAAAGCGCGCACAAGCAGGCTGTGAACGCCGCCGTTCTTAGTGTTATTAAGCGCATATTTATCATAAGCGGTGTAAGCCTTTATATAATCCTTGCGGCTGTTTTCGTAAAACGAGCCGAGCAGATAGTAAACATCCGCCTTATATTGATTATCGTCAACATTAAAATATTTCTGTGTGGCGTGAACGAGTATTTTCTCGGCACTATCGAGGTCAAGCGATGTGCCGCGTTTAATAAGTTCCCGCGCGATTTCACACACATAAACGCATTTGTCCTCATCGAAATAATCGTCAAGCGCGGTGTAGAATGCTTCGGTGGCTCTTATACTCCATGGCTTGTTCTTTTTCAAAAGTTCTTCAAACATACCGTTCACCTCAAAAAATATTTTACACTATATTTTGATTTAATTCAATACCCATATTGCGCGAAATCTTTCAGCTTTTTTCTTTCGGTGTATTGAAAAGCGCGGCGCATTGTGTTAAAGTTTTATTAAATCTGTAATGATTAGAGGGATTATTATGGCAAAGGCTAAATGTGATTATTACCCCACGGTTATTGTTCCCGGCATAGGTCAGTCAAAGGTGGATATGTACACCAACGAGGGAATAAGGAAACTTTGCGCGTGGCCGCTTGACCTCGACGAAAAGGCGCTTGTAAAAGAGATCGCCGCACCGTTCGCGGCTATGATGGTCACCAGAAAGTACGATAAATTCTGCGAATCGCTCAAAGCCGCACTCAAAAAAGCAATCGACCCCATTTCGCTAAATAAGGACGGCATCCCCAAAAACGACCTGCGCCCCGTTGATTACCGCCGCGGTCCGATTTCGCAGTGCTCAGACGAAGAAAAGCGTTATATATATGTAATGGTGCCCATGCAGCGCCTTGCCGAAGTTATAGGTGAAGATAAAATGTTCTTTTTTGCCTATAACTCATTCGGTCAGCCCTATGAAACCGCCGCGCAGCTCAACAGCTACATTCAGCATGTAAAGGAGCTTACAGGCAGCGACAAGGTAAACCTTGTGCCCGTAAGTCTGGGCGGCTCTATTATGACTGCCTACCTCGATGCCTACGGCGCAAAGGGCGATATTCACAGAGTTTGCTATTTCGTGCCTGCCGCCAACGGCTCCACCATGATAGCCGATGTGCTTTCCGGCAACCTTGACCTTTCAGACCCCGAAAGCCTTTTCGAGCTGCTTCTGGGCGGCAAAACGGCGCGCACCATTATGAATGTTGCGGCTAAAATGCCCAAGGGCGCACTCAATGCCATAATCGATTCAGTGCTTGAAGTGGTTAAGGAGGAGGTACTCATTACCTGCCCCGGTATGTGGGCGGTCGTTCCGCGTGAGCATTACAAGGAGCTTTATGACAGATACCTTGTCGGCCCCAAATTCGGCACTCTGCGCGCCAAGGCGGACCGCTTTTACAGAGCGCAGGGCAGGCTGCGCGAGATGATAGAGCAGCAGGAAAAAATGGGCGTTAAGTTCTTTGTTATATGCGGTTATGACAGACAGCTTCCCGCTTTCTGCGGCACAAAGACACTCAATGCCGACGGTATTGTTGATTTCAAGAGTGCATCGCTCGGCGGCACAGGAGCAGAGCTCGGCACCACACTGCCCGAACGCGAAAAGGTTTATGACAGATGCAAAAACAAAAAGCATAATCATATTTCGCCCGAAAATACGGTTGACCTTTCAACCGCCATGTTCCCCGACAGTACATTCTGCTTCCGCTACCAGGTGCACGATGATGCGGGCTGGAATGACCTTGCAATAGGTGTTGCAAAAGAAGTTCTCACAAACGAGGACTTCGTCGATGTGTACTCCGACCCTCGCTACCCGCAGTTCAACGGCTCGCGCAATACCCGCAAGCTCGTTTACGATTACCTGCCCGAAGCCGAAAAGCTGCTTGAAACCGATCTGCACGAAACGCCGAAAGCCGACCTCGAAGAAGCCGTTGCAGCGGCAAAGGCTCTGCTTAATAAGACCATAATCGACGATTTCGATGAAGCCGGCAGAGTAACCGTCGCGCTGAAAAAGGCGGTAATCGCCGCAAGACCGGTAATTGAAAAATAAAATTATTTTTCAATGAATAATTTGTAATTAATAATGAATAATTTCGGGGCGCAAGCGCCGATTGTAATTCATATAAAAAGGGGTTGTAGCATTTAGATGCAGAAAGCGTTTTCTTCGCCCCGACGGCGTATATGGATACTCCGAGTGGGCGAAAAAACGCTTAGAAAAACACATATAATCACAATTTTATAAAAATATAATGGCTTTACGGTTTATTAAACGCTTAATTCACCGTAAAGCCATTGTCTTTTATTATTCTGTTTTTCGTTCTGCGCTAAATGCGACAGCCCCTTTTATATACCTATTAAGTTTCTTACAACAAACCACAGTAAGACGATTATCAGCGTAATCATATCAATGATTTTATACGGCGAGTCATAATACGCCTTGCCTGTTTTTATATATTGCCGCGCGCTGCAAATGAACACATAGGCAATATAGGCAAATTCCAACGGGAACAGAGCGTTGTATTTAAACGCACCCGCAAAATCCAAATGTAAAACCGCCAGTGCCGCACGCGAATTGCCGCAGCCGGGACAGTTCAAATGCGTTATCAGATTAAAGATACAGGGCAATCCCCTGCCGTTGACCGAAACGAAAATGCAGTAAGCGGCGGCAAGCAAACAAAGCGCCGCACAGACGGCGCAGAGCTTTAGTATCCGTTTTTTTCTCACATCGTTTTCCACCGCGTTCACCTCACGGATAATAACTCAAGGCAAAGCTTGTATATCATCCATTTCGTGAGAAATGGTATATCACCAATACCGCAGGGGATAAATGATATATCGCTTGCGCGATATGATATACAGCAAAGCCGTATGATATATTTGCCTTGCAAATATGAGATAATATCCGTTCCTTCATACGCCGCAGGCGTATATCATCGCACGAAGTGCGATATCATATCGAAGATATATCACCCGTTTCGCAAGGAACGGATATCATTGAAAAAAGCAAGTCTTTCGACTTGCTTTTTTCTTGGCAGCGGTATAAGGATTCGAACCTCAACATACGGAGTCAGAGTCCGCTGTGCTACCGTTACACAATACCGCTAAGAACGAGTGCTATTATACTATCCGTTACCGGAATTGTCAAGTGTAAATTTCAAAATTTTCAGAACAAATTTTTTGAATAATAAAAATAAAAAGCTCCGCCGAAAAGACGGAGCATTTACACTTAAATTATTGCTGCGGGAATTGATTGTTATTATCAAAAGAATTGTCAACGGGCGGCTCTGTGGGCTGGTAAGGAGTGTAGGGAGCCTGCTGATAGTTCTGCTGGTAATTCTGCTGCGGAGCCTGCTGGAAGGGAGCGCCGTAATTGGCATTGTAACCGAAGCCCATGGGAGCATCAAGCACTATATCCATATCGGCAATTTTGTTGAGGTCAAGCTGCATAAGAATGTAGTCAACAATGCCGAGACCCACAAGACCGAGAACGAGATAGAGCACGGAATTATCCTTGTGTTCGATACCTCTCATCTGACAGCCTTCGGTGAATTTCTTTTCGGCAAGGTAGAAGCCTACGAACGGGAAGAAGATGGTGAGCAGGATTTCGAGCGTGCCGTTGTCGTTTGTATCCTTAACGTGAACTGCGTCGCGTGCGAGGTTTACTGCCCAGATTATGCCGTAAATACCGCAGGTAACGAAAGTGAGAATAAGCATTTTTGCAAGACTGCGATTTTCAAGTTTCATAAAAACAACTCCTTGTTATTTTTTCGAATAAATATTATCATACAGCACATACTTTGTCAATAATTTTGATACAGATGTAAAAAAATACAATTTGAAAAACCGTTATTTTCTGCGATGCATTGAATCGAGATAAGCCTTTGCCGATTTTGTAATATTTGCATTGTTTTTATAATAAAATACTATTGACATTATCTTTTTACGGGAGTATAGTATTAACAGAGTTAGCCTCGGCTAACTCGAAACTGTTGTGTGTTGGTTAGCCACGGCTAACTAAATTGACGGAGGGCAAAAATGACATTAAGGGAACTTGAAATCGGCAAGTCTGCGGTCGTTTCTGCGGTAGGTGGCGAGGGCTCGCTGCGCAGGCATTTTCTTGATATGGGGCTTATACCCGGCGCGCGTGTAACGCTTGTAAAGTACGCGCCTATGGGCGACCCCATGGAGCTGCTCATTCACGGCTACAGCCTTACATTAAGGCTTGACGATGCCGAAAAAATAGAGCTTGACAAATCCACCGTAGATGACGGCGCAAACTATATGAACACCGAAAAAAACACCGTTGCCGAGGGCGCTCACCCCGGCTTCGGTGAAGACGGCAAATATCACGTCAAGGCGGAGGAAAATCCGCTGCCGCCCGGCACGGTGCTTTCTTTTGCGCTTGCCGGCAACCAGAACTGCGGCAAAACCACGCTTTTCAATCAGCTTACGGGCTCAAATCAGCACGTGGGCAATTTCCCCGGTGTTACCGTTGACCGCAAAAGCGGGCCGATTAAAAACAATGCCGAAACCCTCGTTACCGATTTGCCAGGCATTTATTCGCTTTCGCCCTACACAAGCGAGGAAATAGTCACACGCGACTTTATTATAAATGAAAAGCCCGCCGGCATAATCAATATAATTGATGCCACCAATATTGAACGAAACCTCTACCTCACCCTGCAGCTTATGGAGCTTGAAGTGCCAATGGTGCTTGCTCTTAATATGATGGATGAGGTGGAAAACAACGGCGGCTCAATTAACATAAACGCTATGGAGGAGATGCTCGGCATACCCGTTGTGCCGATAGTTGCATCAAAAAATCAAGGCGTAGATGAGCTTATTAAGCACGCCCTGCATATAGCAAAGTACCGCGAGCATCCCGGCAGAACGGATTTCTGCGACAAGGACCATTACGGCGGCGCGGTTCACAGAGCGCTGCACAGCATAATGCACCTTATAGAAGATCACGCCGTTGCGGCGGGCATACCCGTTCGTTTTGCCGCAAGCAAGCTTATTGAGGGCGACGATATAATTCTTAAGGCTCTGAAGCTTTCGCAGAACGAGTGTGAGATGCTTGAACATATCATAATTCAGATGGAGGATGAACGCGGACTTGACCGCGGCGCCGCCATGGCGGATATGCGTTTTTCATTCATAATGAATCTTTGCGCCAAAACGGTGGTAAAACCGCACGAAAGCAAGGAGCATTTAAGAAGCCGCAAAATAGATAAACTCCTTACAGGCAAATTCACCGCCATACCTTCATTTGTTGTGATAATGGGCTTGGTGTTTGTGCTTACATTCAATGTAATAGGCGCATTTTTGCAGAATTTGCTCGAAAATGCCATAAACGGCGGCATAGCGGCATTGAGTGAAATGCTTATAAATCTCAATGTAAGCAAAGTAATCCATTCGCTTATAATAGACGGTGTGTGTACGGGCGTTGGCAGTGTGCTTTCGTTTTTGCCGATAATCGTGATACTGTCCTTCTTTCTTTCGCTGCTTGAGGACAGCGGCTATATCGCCCGCGTGGCGTTTGTTATGGATAAGCTGCTTCGTAAAATCGGACTTTCGGGCAGGAGCATAGTGCCTATGCTCATAGGCTTCGGCTGCACAGTACCCGCGGTAATGTCCACAAGAACTCTGCCCTCACAGCGCGACAGAAAAATGACTATTATGCTCACACCGTTTATGAGCTGTACGGCAAAACTGCCTATTTACGGTTTTTTTATTGAAGCATTTTTCCCGAAATACAGCGGTCTTATGATGGCGGGTCTGTACTTTTTGAGTATAGCAATAGGCATACTCGTGGCGGTACTGTTCAAGCACAGCATCTTTAAGGGTGAGGCGGTGCCGTTTGTAATGGAATTGCCAAACTACCGTATGCCCGGTGCAAAGAATGTTCTGCAGCTTTTGTGGGACAAGGCAAAGGATTTTCTGCAAAGAGCGTTTACTGTCATATTTGCCGCAAGCATAGTGATATGGTTTCTGCAGAATTTTGATACGCATTTCTCGCTCACGAGCGATATGGATTCAAGCATTCTCGCAAAGCTTTCGGGCATAATCGCTCCGCTGTTCGCTCCGCTCGGTATAGGCGACTGGCGGCTCGTTACCTCGCTTATAACGGGTGTTATGGCAAAGGAAAGCGTTGTTTCCACGCTTGAAGTACTGTTTGCGGGCGTTTCGCTTACCACGGTGCTCACCACCTCGGCGGCGGCTTCAATGCTCGTGTTCTGCCTTCTGTATGTGCCCTGCGTTGCGTCAATCGCCGCAATCAAGCGCGAGCTTGGCGGCAGATGGGCGGCAGGTCTTGCGGTGTGGCAGTGTGCAATAGCGTGGGTAGCGGCACTCGCGGTGCGCGCAATTATGCTTGCAGGAGGTATCGCATAATGAATATATGGGATATTGTATTTTCCGTATTACTTGTGATTGCACTTATATTTGCGGTGCATTCGCTGATAACCAGAAAAAAGCAGGGCAAAAGCTGCTGCGGCTGTGCCGGATGCAGCGGTAATTGCTCCTGCTGTAATGTTAAATAAATACAAACGGGTCGCCGCATTCAGTACTGTGTAACTCAATGCGGCGACCCTGTTAATTTTATACTGTTACCTTTTCTTTTGCGGCTTCCTTTTCATCATAAAAACTTGTGAAGTTGAGTATAAACAGCACTATGTATGCCGCCCATACGGGAAGATTTTCGATAATAGCGCTCTTGCCTACAACTACAAGCAGCGTTGTCATTATAACAACTATTGCAATAAAGATGATGAAAGAAATTTTGTATTTCTTCAAGCCCTTTCTCATTTTGCAGAAAAGCATTATGCCGAGCGGTGCGGCACTGCAGAATGCGTAAAGCAGAGCGCCTGCCCAGTGGAAAAGGCAGCGGGGGTTGCTGAAATCGGCATCCTCGCCCACGGAGGGAAGGTTTATGGTCATAAATATTGCGGCGCTGCCGATTGAGCCGAGCACAAGGCCTACACGGCTGTTGAAATTGTGCTTTCTGAAAGCATAGAGAATATTGGTGAATGTGGCAAGCGATGA
>JAZUJG010000204.1:0-8060 GCA_045642645.1 Acutalibacteraceae bacterium
ATTATGCCAATACGATACGCAGGAATTTTAAAAGATTCCTCTGTTCAAGAAAAAGCCGATGCTTTTGCATCGGTTTTTTCTTGTGCAGCGCAGCGCTTTGTGATACAATACAGAAAACAGCTCTGTGGGGTGGTCGTATTAAATCCGCAATATCGCCGTCAATGATGTGTGCCGATATCTCCCGCATACCCGAAACGCTCGGCATTTTTGAAAAAACGGCATAGAATACCTGCATATAGATATAATGGACGGGCATTTTGTGCCGAATTTCACACTCGGCACGGATTACTGTCGTTCAATGAAAAAACTGTGCAAAATACCGCTTGATATTCACCTTATGGTAGAAAATCCCGAAAAAATGCTCGGTTGGTTTCCCATAGAGGCGGGCGATATGGTATCGGTGCATACCGAAAGCACGGAGAATATCAGAAACGCTCTGCGGAATATTCGCGCAAGGGGCGCAAAGGCGTTTGCGGCAATAAATCCGCCCACTTCCGCCGATGCGCTTTGCGGCTTGCTTGATGATATCGACGGTGTGCTCGTTATGGCGGTCAACCCCGGCTTTGCGGGGCAGAAGATGGTCGGCGGCACGCTCGAAAAAATACGCGCAGTGCGCGATATGCTTGACAGAAACGGCAAAACCGATGTGCGTATCGAGGTTGACGGCAACGTGAGCTTTGAAAATTCCGTGAAGATGAAAAGCGCCGGTGCCGATATTTTCGTTGCGGGTACGTCGAGCGTTTTCAGCGCAGAGCTCGGTATTGAACGCGGCATTGAAAAAATGCGCGGCTTGTTGAAAGGTGAATGATATGAAATTTCTCGTTTTCGGCTCAATGAACATAGATAAGGTCTATAAGCTGCCCGCTTTGCCCGAAAAAGGCGAAACGCTGACTTGCTGCAGCTTTGAGGAGCATGTCGGCGGCAAGGGACTCAATCAGGCGGTTTCGCTTGCCCGCGCCGGCGCCGAGGTCTATATGGCAGGCAGAGTGGGCACAGACGGCAGAAAACTTGCGGAATTTTTGCAGGATGCCAATGTGAATACCGATTTGGTGCAGATAGCCGATACTGTGACCGGGCACGCTGTTATAGAGGTTGACGGCGGCGGTCAGAATCAGATGATTCTTTTTAAAGGCGCAAACCACGAAATAACTCCCGAATATTGCGACAGAGTGCTGCGTGATTTCGGCAGCGGCGACGTTATTCTTGTGGAATACGAAACCTCCTGTGTTGAATATATGATAGAAAAGGCAGCGCAGAAGGGACTTATCGTGGCAATAAATCCGTCGCCGTATACCGAAGCGGTAAAGGATCTGCCGTTCGGTAAAATCGACCTTGTGTTTGTTAACGAAATCGAGGGGCAGAGTATTGCCGAAACAAAGGATAATGACAAAGCTGTTAGAATTATTAAGCAAATGACCGAGGGCGGCGCGGTCATTATGACGCTCGGTGCAGATGGTGCGATTTACTCCGATTCCGACACAACCGTTAAAGTGCCGGCATTTAAGGTCAAGGCTGCCGATACAACGGGTGCGGGCGATACATTTACCGGGTATTTCCTTGAAGCGTATATGAACGGCGCTGACGAAAAGGAGGCTCTTACACGTGCAAGTGCGGCAGCGGCGGTCGCCGTGAAAAAAGTCGGTGCCGCCGAAACCATACCGTCAGCCTCGGAGGTTGATGCATTTTTGAAAAAATATATATGAAATTTATAACTGCAATAAAAAATTTATATATTAAGTCATAATCATACTTGACTAATTGTGTTTTGTTTATTATAATATACACGATAATGTATATATGTGGAAATATATGTTGTCGTCAAGTATGATAATTGTTTTGCAGCGTTATGCTTTTATATAAAATATATAATTGAATATATTATTATATCGTCGTTTTTCGGCGGCAAAACTTTATTATATCGGGCACGGCACAAGCCATGCCCATTTCTTTTTATTAAAATATTCAGAAAGGGGACCTGCCAATGAATCCCGTAATCGTTGCAGTAATTGCAATAGCCGCACTTGTTGTGGGCGGCGCAGTCGGATTCGTCATCGGAGGCGCTCACCGCAAAAAAGTAGCCGAAGCCGCCATAGGCTCCGCTACCGAGGAAGCAGCCCGCATCGTCAATAATGCGATGACCGAGGCGGAGCAGAAGAAAAAGGAAGCCATCCTTGAAGCCAAAGATGAAATCCACAAACAGAGAACGGAAACCGAGCACGAGCTGCGCGAGCGCCGTGCCGAAGTTCAGCGCCAGGAAAGACGCATAATCCAAAAGGAAGAAAGCCTTGACAAAAAGCTCGAGGCGCAAGAGAAAAAGGAAGAAACTCTTGCACAGAAAACCAAAGAAATCGAAGAAAAAGCCGAAGAAGTCGCCACTCTCAAAAGAAGCGAGCTCGAGCTGCTTGAAAAAATCTCGGGCTACTCCAAGGAGCAGGCGAAGGTCGAACTGCTTCAGAGACTTGAAGAACAGCTTGTTCATGAAAAAGCCGTCAAGGTCTATGAGTATGAGCAGCAGACCAAAGACGATATGGACAAGATCGCGCGCGATATAGTTGCAGGTGCAATTCAGCGCTGCGCTGCCGACCACGCGGCAGAGGCAACCGTTTCGGTAGTTACCATTCCCAACGATGAAATGAAGGGCAGAATTATCGGCCGTGAGGGTCGAAATATCCGCACTATCGAAACAATTACCGGTGTTGACCTTATCATTGACGATACTCCCGAAGCAATCACCGTTTCGTGCTTTGAGCCCGTCAGACGCGAAATTGCAAGACTCACTCTTGAGAAGCTCGTTTCCGACGGCAGAATTCACCCCGCGCGCATTGAGGAAATGTTTGAAAAATCCAAGCGCGAGGTTGAGCAGACCATTAAGCAGACAGGCGAAAAGGCTGTTATTGATGCAGGCGTAAACGGCTTGCACGGCGAGCTTGTCAAGCTCCTCGGCAGACTCAAATACCGTACAAGTTACGGTCAGAACGTACTTAACCACTCTATCGAGGTTTCACTTCTTGCAGGTCTTATGGCTGCCGAAATCGGCGCAGATGTTAAGCTTGCAAAGCGCGCAGGTCTGCTGCACGATATAGGCAAGGCTCTCGACCACGAATTTGAGGGTACTCACGTCGAACTCGGTGTTGATGCCGCTAAGAAGAATAAAGAAAGCGAGCAGGTCATTCACGCTATTCAGGCTCACCACGGCGATGTTGAGGCAAAGACCGTTGTCGCTTGCCTTGTTCAGGCTGCCGATGCCATTTCCGCCGCCCGCCCCGGCGCAAGGCGCGAAAATATCGAAACCTACATCAAGCGCCTTGAAAAGCTCGAGGAAATCACCAAGTCGTTTGACGGCGTTGACACCGCATTCGCCATTCAGGCGGGCAGAGAAGTCAGAATTATGGTCAAGCCCGAAGCTGTTAATGACGACCAGATGGTGCTTCTTGCAAGGGATATTGTTAATAAGATTGAAAGCGATCTTGAATATCCCGGTCAGATAAAGGTCAATGTTATCAGAGAGAGCCGCGCAATAGATTTTGCAAAATAAAAAAGAGGGGTTGTCGCTTACTACGGCAACCCCGTTTTAATGAACGGAAGTTTTTACTTATATGAAAATACGGTTACTGTTTATCGGTGATGTGGTGGATATCGCAGGCTGCGAGTTTCTCCAAGCGCGTCTTGCGCACTTTAAACGCGAAAACAGAATAGATGTATGTGTTGTCAACGGCGAAAATGCAGCCCGCGGCAACGGTGCTACGCCCGAATCGTGCAATATGCTCTTTAGTGCGGGTGCAGACCTTATTACGCTCGGCAATCACGCTTTCCGCAGACCCGAAATTGCCGATTACCTCGACAGCCGCGAGGATGTTATACGCCCGTTCAATTATCCCGACGGCGCTCCCGGCAGCGGCGTGGGCGTAATCGATAAAGGCAGATTCCGCATTGCCGTTATAAATCTGCAGGGCACGTCGTTCGGTGAGCCGCTCGGCAACCCGTTTGAATATGCCGACAGGGCGCTTGAATGCACCAACGGCTGCAAATGCACCGTGGTCGATTTTCACGCCGAAGCCACGGGCGAAAAACGCGCACTCGGCTTTTACCTCAACGGCAGAGTGAGCGCAGTAATAGGCACGCACACGCACGTGCAGACTGCCGATGAGCAAATCCTCGACGGCGGCACCGCATATATTACCGATGTCGGTATGACGGGGGCGGTCAATTCCGTGCTCGGCGTAAAGCCCGAGGCGGTAATTAAAAAACTTAAAACCAATCTACCCGTTAAATTTGAGGCGGCAGGCGGCGAACAGATGATGAATGCCTGCATAGTTGAATTCGACTCCGTTACGGGCAGAGCAGAAGCGATTGAGAGGGTGGCGGTCAAATGAAAAGATTTATTGCCTTGATTACCGCGCTTTCGGTGTTGGTGTGTTTAGCCGCCTGCGGTAAAAAAGAAGAACCCGATACGACCGAAAAGGAGTATATACTTCCGTCAGCGGTCGTGGAATCCGATGTTTCGCTGCCGTACACAAGCGCCGATGTATTTGAGCCGTACGAAGCCAAAAGCGACCTGAACAGAGATTTGATATATCTTATATATGATTCTCTATTCTACCCGACTGCCGACGGTAAGGGCAAAGCCGTGCTTGCAGCAGAGGGCGAAATAAACGGCACGACTGTAAGTGTTAAGTTGAAACAGGGCGTTAAATTCAGCGACGGCACTCTTTTTACCGCCCAAAGCGTAAAATCCTCGCTTGAAAAAGCGCGTGCAAGCGTATATTTTTCGGCACTTGTGTCAAATATTACGGATATAACGGCCATAGATAATTATACCGTTGAATTCACTCTCCAGAAGGCAGACCCGCAGGCGCTCAATACGCTTTCGTTCCCGATTGTGAGCATCTCGGGCGAAACCTCGTGCGGCACGGGTGCGTATTGCATAAAATATACCGACGAAGGCGCTCCGTTTTTTGAAGCGGTCAAGAGCCACGCGAATTATAAATCGCTTAAAAACAAACAAATCGCCCTTTACGATATGGCGGGCGTAACAAGTCCTGTTTATCCATTTAAGGCGAACAAAATCAGCGTTTTCAAAAATGACCTTTCCGGCGGCGAATACACAAATCTTTCGTCAAATACCGTAAGTGTTCCAACATACAGATTTGTGTACGCGGGCATAAATTCAAAATGGGCAGGCTCGCTTACCTCGATAGATTGGGTGAGGCAGGCAATAAATATCGGTATTGACCGCGCCGAAATAACAGCCGGCTCGTTTTTGGGGCAGGGTACGGCGGTGGTTACGCCGTTTAAAAATGAGTTCTATCAGCTTGAGGGTATCACCACACTCGCGAGCGTAAACGGCGAAACGGAGCGCGCCATAGCAATCCTCGAGCGCAACGGCTACGATAAGGTGAATGCCGACGGTGTGCGCACCAACGGCGTAAACAGTCTGTGGGTGAGTATACTCGTCTGCGGTGAAAATCAATATAAGGTGGATGCCGCAAACGCCCTTGAAAAATCACTTAAACGCCTCGGCTTCGGTGTGACTATGAATGTTGCCGAAACCGCAGAAAGCTTTAAAGCGATACTTGATGAAGGTTATTTCGGTATTTACATAGGTGAAACAATTCTTTCACCGAATTCCGATTTGAGCGAATTTTTCACAAAAAGCGGTTCGCTTAATTACGGTATTGATGAAAAAATGTTTGATTCTTATGCCGAATACCGCTCCGAAACGGGCTCGTTAAAGCCGTTTGTCGAGGAATTTTCCACGAATGTTCCGATTATTCCGCTGTTTTACAGGAACGCGGTTGTTGCGGTGAATCCCAATCTCACGAATGTTGCCGCGGGTGATTACGATTTGTATTCACAGGCGGGCTTGTGGGAAATGACGGAGAATTAACAAAAAAATACTTGTAATTAAAGCGAGTATAGTATATAATCATTTCAATATGCACAACTTAAAGGAGTTGACACAATGGATCCCATAAAGGTCGATTTTTCAGGTAAGGGTAAAGCCAAAGAGGTTGTTATCCCGCCCGACAAAAAAGTTCTCAAACTCGTAATCAGCATCATCGCAACCGTTATCGGCGCCGCGATCACCTATTATTTCCTGCTTCCGCCTTTCAATTTCAAGGCGCTCGAGCTCTATTATTTCATAGGTATCGTTATTGCCATTTTCGTGGGAATGAACTTCCTTACAAGCAAGGCGTTTGCAAAACCGGAATATGTACCCTATGTTAAAAGGGTTTCCACCGTTCCCGTAATTATTGCGCTTGCATTTGCTCTTGTGCTGCTTGTAGGTTATCTTACCTCCTGCGCATTCTTCCGCGCCAAAGATTACAGTAAGATAATCACCGTTTCCGAAACCAATTTCGGTGAGGATGACAGTATTACCACCATCACCGATCTCAGCGATTTCAGTTCCGTTCCCATGATAGATGACGAGGTTGCCGCAAACCTTGCCAATAAAAAGCTCGGTGAGCTTTCCGAGTGGGTTTCACAGTTCGTTATTGATGAAACTTATTCCACGCAAATCAACTATCAGGGCAATCCTTACAGAATTTTCCCGCTCAAATACGGCGATGTTTTCAAATGGTTCAAGAATACCCGCGACGGTATCCCCGCATATTTAAGAGTCAATATGTATACTCAGGAGGCTGAGGCAGTCGTTCTCAGCGAGCTTGAGAATGCCAGCGGCAACATACAGACATCTACAAGCGAATATCTCAATAAAAAGCTTTCCCGTGTGCTTCGTTTCAAATATCCCACATATATGTTCGGCACTCCCTCACTTGAAATTGATGAGCAGGGCCATCCGTGGTGGGTTTGCGAGCGCGTTGACAAGACCATAGGTCTCATCGGCGGTACCGATGTTGTGGGCGTTGTACTTGTAGATGCCTGCAACAGCAGCGATATCAGATATTATTCGCTTGATGAAATCAAGGGCAATAAAGAGATTCAGTGGATCGACCAGATCTATTCCAAGGAACTTCTTGTTCAGCAGTATAACTACTACGGCAAATACTCCGGCGGCTTTATAAACGGCTATATCGGTCAGACGGGTGTTGTTGCCACTACCGAGGGCGCAAGCTATATCGCCAGCGGCGATGACGTTTGGCTTTACACCGGCGTTACATCCGTTACCAGCGACGATTCAATAGTCGGCTTTGCAATCATTAACCAGCGTACCAAGGAAGCCGTTTTCCAGAAAATCGCAGGTACTACCGAAAGCGGTGCGCAGACCTCCGCTCAGGGTATTGTTTCCGATAAGGGCTGGACCGCAACATTCCCGATTCTTCTTAACCTTGACGGCGAAGCGACCTACTTTATGGCTCTTAAGGACAACAGCGTTGTTAAGAGCTATGCAATGGTAAGCGTTGGGCGTGTTCAGGATGCCGTAAGGAGCGAGGACGACGCCAACCCCGACCTTGAAGCCTGCCTTAAAGCTTATGTAAGTAAGGTCAGAACAAGCACCAAAAAGGTTCTTGATATAACCTATAACGCCGTCCTTCCCGAAAATATCAGCGGCGAGGGCGAAAACGGCGAAACAGGCACAACTACAGAGCTTGCAACCGTTACCGGCGCTATTACCGATATACGCACCGCAGTTGTGAACGGCAACAGCATTTACTACATCGCACTTGACGGCAAGCCCGTATATTACTCGATTGCCGCATCCGATGATGACAGCGTGGTTATCCTCAATATCGGCGATACCGTTACAGTTAAGTACAAGACTGCCGAAAGCAGCATAGTAACTGCCAAGTCGATTAAGAAATAATTAAACCTCATTAAAGAAAATCCCGTCGGAAAGAGATTCCTTTCCGACGGGTTACTTTTTTATATATCGGTTATATGAGTTCTATACATTGCTTGCCCGTTATATGCTCCGCGGTCAGTTCGTAAATGCAGAGCGCATTGAAAAATTTATTGATTTCCGCATCTCTGAACTCCGCGGTGGCGGTGGGGTTGTATTTGTCCGCAAGTATTTCGGTGTAGCGGCGTATCTGTGCTGCATCCTCAACTATGCGGATTTTACCGAACACAATAACGCTTTTGAAAAATGTGGTGTA
>JAZUJG010000205.1:0-7101 GCA_045642645.1 Acutalibacteraceae bacterium
GAATGTCGCCACTATTACAAGCGGCTTGAGCGCAAGGCGAACGGCTGCTTTAAGCGGCTCGCTGCCGGCAATGACTTTCGCAATCGGCGGAGATACGGTGTAGTACGCCTTAACAAATGCTCTGCCGGGTGCGCTCTGCATGAGCACGCTGTCGCGGAAATCGCACAGCAGACCGACCTCGCCGGAATCCCAACCGTATGAAGCGGTGGCGATATAACACGCCATATTCGGCGCAACCTCGCTGTTGTTGCCCTTAATAATGCTGTCAACATGGATTTTAAGCACAGTGCCGTTAGTGTCAACCGTTCCGTTCATAGGGATGCCGGCAGAGGTGTTTATTTTGTTGCCTGAGCCGTGTGTAGCCATATTCGGAAAATGGTATGTAACATCAAGTTCGTAGAAAATGTTGTCGGAAATGAACTCGGTGGTGTCATTCTCCATAGCCATAACGCGAACTTTGACGCCGCAGGTGTTTTCATACACGGGAACCTTGTTGCCCTCGGCATCCACGGTAGTAACATCCACCATGATAGGATCGCCGTTTTCATCCATTTCAGGCAGATTCTCGTCATTTAATTTATATTGCTTTGACTGAGTGCGCAGGGCTTCAAATATGACATAAATCGGCGCGTTGTAATACTCGCTGTTTGCCGAAAGCACCGGCACCGCCTCGGCATTTGCATTGCGGTAAAACAAACGGTATGCGGTTGTGGCAACGCCGTTAACCTCGAATGTATCCGGCTTTGCGTAAAGGTACGAGTAACCGGGGTCATATTCGTCGCCCTCAACATATTTCAGGTCATCATACACGGCGGCAATTTCTGCGGCGGCAACATTGGTCGCGCTGCCCTGCAGCTTGTTTACCACTTCCTTAACAGCCTCCTGCTTCAAGTAGCGCTCCTCGCTTTTGTTAAACGAGCGCCACGCAGCTTGCGAAAGGTTTATAACCGCAAATGCGCCGAAGCCGAGCATAACAAGAACTATCATAAGCTCAACGAGGGTAAACCCTTTTTTAGATTGTAAGAAACGGAACATACGGGTTCCCCCTTTCTTTAGGCACTTCTGCCGCCGATTGAGTACAACGGATTCAATGTAACCGTATTTTTATTTGCATCCACGCCTTGAGTTGTGTAGTACATAGAAATGTCGGATGCATTGGGTACGAGCAGGGTTGGAGTTTCGTGGCCTTCGCTGTCAAGGACATGCTCTTTGTTTATAAAGCTCTTAAGAGCGGTTTCATCCACAGCAAGCAGGAAGCCTTTTTTTGTCGTGTTGCTTTGTGCAACACCAACTGCATAGTAGTAGCCGTTAAGGAAAACGGAATCATTGATTTCTATGGAATAACCGCTGCCGATAAGTGAATCGCTTATTGTAATTTGCTGGCAGTTGACGATTTTTGCCTTGCCGTCGGAATCTGCACCGACCTTGGCAACAACAATGTAATTGGTATTGGAGCCTTCCTTTTTACCGCTGATAACTACAATATCGTAGTTATCGTCTTTGCTGTATTCGCTCTCACCGGTTGCGGAATAGCTCTTTACGGTGATGTTGTCGATTTGGGTGAAAAGCGTTCTTAAGGAGCTGCCGCCGATTTTCAATTCTTCCATTTTGCCTGCACCGTCGGCATCTCTGACAGTATCTGTGGCGGTAAGGTCTGCAACATAGCTTACTGCTACGGTGCTGCCGTTTTTCTTTTCGGTAGCAACCTTGGAATAGAATACTCTGCCTGTGCTGTCGCCGTAATAAGCGTAGTAATCTTCACAGTAATTATCGCCGCTGCCGTTTGCAAGTGTGCCGAGTCCGACCGATGTGAAGCGAACACTCTGGCGTGCGTGTGTGCCGTAGTTTGCACCGAAAACAGCTTTGTAATTATCTGCCGAAGCCGGTGAAATGCCCGCAAAATAGAGTTGCATATATGGTTTACTATCAAAAGTGATGGAATTCCAAGTACTGTTAAACGCTGCAGTGGTGTTCGTAGCGCTGTCAGTGAAATAGTCAGCATCCATAGTGGCATTATCCTTGAAATACAGCTTGTTTTCAAAGTTAGTGGCACCGGGTGTGCAAACTGCAAGCACGCCGTCATTGAATATACCGCCCAATGCGGTGGATGTGTTGTGGGTTGCACTCAAATTACTGCCGGCATACCCGTTACCCTGAATATCCATCCACTGATACGCACTGCCGGAAACCGTGTAACCCACACCGACCACAACACTGTTGAGTGTTGCCGTAGTGGTAAGGTTATAACATTCGCCCGGGAACCACACATTGTAGTAGTCATTATTGTATGAGTTCAGATTGGTGCTGCTGCCGTTTGGCGTATAGTTAGGCGAATGTGATGAAACAAGGCTGTATTTTTTATTGCTCCTTACCATAGAGTAGCCTTTACCGTAGTGCGAAAGGAAATAATACGGCTCATAGGATTTGTATTTTTCGGTCAGGTAATCATCGTCGCCGGAATCGAGCTTGCCGTTGTTGTTTTTATCGGATTTGCCGAAGCTGATTAACGAGTAAACAAATTCACGGTTCGATGAATAACCGAGTGTAAAGTATAAATCGGGAATGTGAACATTCTGCGCAGTCATTGTTGCGTAGAATCTGTTGAGTTCATCATTAACCGTTCCGTTGGAATAATCATTGATGTATTTAACATTGCTCGAAGTGCCTAAATCGGAAGCATTTGTGTATTTTATGCCGTTAAGGGCTGACACGCTGGTTATGTTGTTGTAATTCGTAACGATTTCGGTTGTTGTCGGAGCATATATCGGCTCCCAAAATCTGGCTCTTTCTTTCCAAAACATATTACCGTCTTCATCATCGTGTTTCTTTATGCGTTGATATGTCTCCACGTCTATTGTTGCATCACCATTTTTGACGTGAGTTATACCTGAGCCACTGTACAATTCTGTGCCGCACCAACAACTTGATTGTTTGTTATAATCGTCATGTTTATTATTATGTTTGCTATGTCGATACCCAATAATTTCACCTTGATGTTCAACTGTTATAACCGGTGCAACATACGCTCTGTCAACCCCGCCGGAAGTCATAAATTTCATATCGGTAGTACCGGATGCAATGTCATTGATATTGTCGGTATCGGTTGATGCTTTATATATTGTAGTACCTTCTGCATCTGTTGTGCCTATGATGCAATAACCCGTAGTGCCGCCAATTCTATAATCATTTAAATAATAATAATCTGCTGCAAAATCTGTGGTTCCATAACCCTCTTTATAATCATTATCCTGCTGCAAAACATAAGCATTGGCATCCACAGTACCGAGGTAAAGCATTTTGCCGAGCGATTCAATATATGCGCCGCTTGTAATATTGACTTTGGATGAGGAAGAATAATCGTGCTTGCCGCTATTTTTGCCGCCGAGGAATGATTGGCAATCATCATCGTCAACATCGGTCAGCAATTCATTAACGCTGCCGGTGTTTATTGATGTTGCAGATAAAGCGGAAAACTGACAAAATTGGTTTTGATTTAAGGATGTACCTTCTGATTGCATAGCATTAGCAAGATAATATATTTTATCTTTGTCATCTGTTTTTTCTGTTAATGGATTAGCCGCTTTACTGTTGGTGTTCCATGGTATTTGTGAGCCCAAAAAGTCACTTGTGTACAATTTTCTGCCGTGAAGGCGCAGCGCAGTGCCGCGTTCCGTGAGAATATAGGATATACTCTTTTTCTGTTGCACTCTATACTCGAAATTAACATCGTATCCATTTCTGAAGTATGAAAATGTGGCGCGGTTTGTAAAGGTCTGTGTACCTGTGCCGCGGTTATTCGTGTCCTCGGTGCGCCAGCTGTGGTCACCGTCACGGTCGCTGTTGGGTCCGCCGTAGTCAAGGGAATACTGACTGTCGTAATATGTGGTGTAATAAAACTGGTGTGTATTGTCGCCCGACCAGAAGGTTGGGTAAACAGTTGTGCGGTAAGCATCGCCCGTGTTTTTTACGGTATAATAATGCTCGTTGGTATATTTAGAATAATCGGTAAATGCATTTTTGGTGCTGAAGCCGTAGGTTCTGTAAATTGCGCCGTTCGAGCCTGTAAGCACATAATACGGCTGCAAGCCCTTGCCGAGCTCAAGCTGGTTATTTATGTATGAAATTGACTGAATTGTAACAGGTGCATCTTTATTATCGACCTTGAAGTTTGAAGGTGTGGTAATCTTGCCCGCATCCGTTGCGGTGCCGCTGCTCATGGTGCGCGGCTCTATTGCGGAAAGCTGGTTGACAACTGTCACAACCTGCTGCGAGCTGACGGTTTTAGATGTAACACCTGCGGTGGTGTAATAATCTGCACCGCTTTTGGATTCACCGCCCAGAATGAGCGTGGGCATTTCAACTTCAATATATGTATCCACCTGATCTATCTTACCCGAATCATTTATATAGTAAATACGCAGGCGTATGGGGCTTACGGTGAAATCGAAACCGGATATTTCAAAGCTGATAAGCCCGTTAATGGGGTCAGCCACTATGGATTTATCATCTATGGGTATATTTTTTGCATAAGCGGTTTCAACTTGTGAATCGTCGGCATACTGGCTGTCACCGCTGCCGCTGCCGGAGGTAGTTTTGACGGGGGCTGTTACCATTATTTGTACCGCGTTCTTTGCAAGGGTAGTGGGTTTAGTGCTTGCTGCGGTTACAGTCGATGCAGTGAAATTAAGGTTTTCTGCAGACAGTGCAACCTTGTGGTACGATGTATTATCTATAACCGGGCCCGATATTATTCTGATGTGCGGCTTGCCGTTGTAAAATAAAGTTTCAAGCACATTAGTGGTTATCTTTTTGCCTGATACACTTACGGAATTTACAACCTCTGTTGCATTCTTTTTGAACTGCACCATGAAATTGTTGTACTGTGCCCGTGCGGTACGCAGGGCAAGGTGCGTTTCAATATCGGATTTGGCATTATACGCATCTTCCTCGCGAGCGCCCGCCTCGTATATGGTGCTGTACGATGACAGCAGCATAGGCGAAAACACAAAAACAATAAGCACAAGCAATGTGAAAGCCACAAGCAGCTCCACATAAGTCATACCTTTTTTGTTTTTTAAAAAGAATTTCATAAAAAATCCCCCGTAATAAGTGTGTAAAGAGGTATTATTTAAAACACTTTATGATTCCCAATAGATTACATAATTTTCGGCATCGGGAACGGAGCCTTTATAGGTGCCGTCATAAATATTACCGAGTGAATACAAATCATCTTCGGTATAAGTGCTTTTATAGGTAAGGAATATATCATTGAATATATCACCCTTAAGGCGTTCCATAACATTCCACCAGCCGACACTTTTTGAAAGCTGACCTTTATAGAAAACATCGGTAAAGTACCCGGCAAGCGAAAAGCCCACCTTTTTACCGGACTGTGAATCAACCTTGGCGGCGTTGTACAAGTAGACATCGCCCGCTTTGAACATTTTTATAACCTGAACATCGGAGCCTTTATAATACCTTGTTTCAAGCAACGACTGCTTGCCGCCGGCAGTTTTATCGAAAATCCACTTGGTAGCCGAGCCTTTTTCACCGTAAGGTATAAACCACACATTTACATCCTGCATAAACATAACCTTGCCGGCGTTCTGAATAGTGGTGACGGTGGTTACTTCTTCTTTGTGTGAACCGATTCCCTCTGTGGTGGTATGCTTAACATCGTACGAGTACTGCGTAACACTCGGTGCCGAAAGGGTTAATGAGGTCATTCTTACGGCGTTATCTTTCATATAAAGTGACACCATAATATCGATTTGCTTATTGAACACTATTTGCGGTGCCTGACAGATAAGAACCTTGTAAAGTGAATAGTTGTGTGTGGAAAGACCGTCGCCAAGGTCGCCGAGGCGTGTACCG
Organism: Acutalibacteraceae bacterium; assembly: GCA_045642645.1. GTDB lineage: Bacteria > Bacillota > Clostridia > Oscillospirales > Acutalibacteraceae > DTU089. The sequence continues at coordinate 5,875 of JAZUJG010000205.1, forward strand.
CCTACACGGCAGGGGTTAACAAGCAGCTTTATGGGTACATCCCACTGCATTGTTTCGGTACAAGTCAAGGCTATGAAATTGTCCTTTTGTGCGCCGTCGTGCCACGAGTGCATATCTGTCGCCTTAAAGCACGAAAAATCAGGGTCATTTGCCGGGTCGGTGCTTGTGAGCGGGTAAACACCGAATGAAAGGTTACTTGTGTCAACAGTTGCCGCTTCCTGTGTATTTGATGTTTTATCGTGTTTATTTTCAATATTATCTTCGGTGGAGAGATTGTCGAAGGATATTTTCATATTGCCCTGGCACGAGAATATGTATAAAGGCTGCTTAAAACCACCTTTACCGGTGTTTTTCATATCCATATTGACAATGTTTGTAGCCTTTGTTGAATCTGCAAAAACCTGAACGCCGTCTTTGCTCGCAGGGAGTATCCACTTCATTTCAGCTGCATCGGTAGGCAGAACGAGGCGGCATTTTCTTTGGTTGCCCTGCTTTTTAGCTGTGCCGTTCACAACAAATTCGATTATGCGGTTATCGATTTTTACATATTGGTATTCGTTTTCATCAAGCGTGCCTTGGTATATTTTATCTTTAAAATCCTTTACCTGTTCGTTGTAATCTTCTGCTGAAATTTTTTCTGATACCTGTGTTTTGTTGGAAATTTTGTAATACTCCGGCTGATTTATATATTTCATGGTGCCGTCAGCTTTGCCCAAATATGCAATACCGGATTTTACTGTTTGATTTTCAACATTCGAAAAAATATCGGAAGCATTTGTCGTGTAAACATATTCGCCGCCTTTTTCATACATATAAACCGGAGCAATTAAAAATGTATGAGGATCTGAAGCGCCAGCTGCCTTTTCTTCTGCTGTCGGCGACGGTTTATCATCGTCTAAAAAATCTGCATAGTTGCCCGGATTGTTTTCATAGTCCTTTTCAAATGCGGCAACAGCCATTTCTATGGTGGTTCTCGCAAGGTAGGCTGCGCGCTGTTTATCCATTCCCTTCATGGAATTTTCGGTAGCGCGTTCACTCATAGTGAACATTACCGGCAACAGCAGCGTTAATATGAGCAGTATAGCGAGCACGGCAATAAGAGCCACGCCGTTGCGGGCTTTAAGAATCCTTATTGACTTTATTTCGTCAACAGTTCTTTTCATTTCGGTTCCTCCAAATGCACATATAGGGCGGCTTTTTGCCACCCGAAAAAACAGAAATTTACTG
>JAZUJG010000206.1:0-3587 GCA_045642645.1 Acutalibacteraceae bacterium
CCATATGCTCGCCGAGGAGCTTTTTTACCGTGCCGGCGGTCTTGCCGATATTCAGCCCATACTTGAAACATCGCTTATGCTTCACGAATCGGCATCAAAAAGCACCGAAATCGAACGCCTTGAGGGCTACGCTGAAATCATCTTTTCGCATTACGGGATAAAATTCGGAGATGTTATGGTGATTATTTCAAATTCCGGCAGAAACGGCGTAATAGTCGATATGGCGCTGCTTTGCAGGGAACGCGGCGTTACGGTTATTGCGCTTACCAATACCGAGCACGCCAGAGCAGGTGCTTCGCGCCATAAAAGCGGCAAACGCCTTTTCGAGATTGCCGATGTTGTGCTTGACAACTGCGGCTGCAACGGCGATGCAAGCGTAAATGTTGACGGTGTCGACGGCAAAATCTGCCCCACATCCACCGTGGCAGGTGCACTCATACTGAATGCCGTTGTTGCCGAATGTGTTGACCTTTGCGCAAAAGAGGGCGTTGTGCCCGTTCATTTTGCAAGCAGTAATGTTGACGGCGGCGATGAAATAAACCACGCCGTTATTGAGCTGAAACGCGGGGAGGTGCGCCACCTGTGATTTACCCGGTACCTGCCGAAATGTCGCATTGCGGTGCGGCTTATAAGCCGCAGTCGTTTATGCTCTGCGGCGATTGTTCCGAACGTGCCGCCGCGATTTTCAAAAACAAGGGAATCGCTTTGGGCGACGGCTTCAGAATTGATTTTGATGTTGCAGAGAACGATGCTTTGCCGGAGAATTATTCGGTAACGGTAAAAGACGGCAAAGCCGCGGTTACGCTTAATTCCGAGCGCGCCGCAAGGTATGCGGCATATACGCTTGCAAAGCTCATACTTAACGGCGAGCTGCGCGACGGCGTAATAAATGACGGCCCCAAATTCAAAAAGCGCGGCTATATCGAGGGCTTTTACGGCAAAACCTGGTCGCACGAAAAACGCGAAAGCGTTATGCGCCTTATGAGCGAATACGGTATGAACACATACTATTACGCCCCCAAGGACGATGCCTACCACCGTGAAAAATGGCGCGAGTTATATCCCGCAAATGAGCTTTCAAGGCTTGGCGAGCTGGTTCGTCTTGCCGACGAGTGCGGCTTGCAGTTTAATTGGTGTGTCGGTCCCGTGCTTTCGTATAATTACTGCTCGCATAGCGATTTTAACTGCCTTATCGAAAAATTCAAAAGTCTTTATAAAATCGGCGTAAAATGCTTCGGTCTGCTGCTCGATGACATTCCGCGGGAATTTCAGTATGAAGATGATGGCGCTCGTTACGATTCAATAGCCGATGCGCATATTGAACTTGTCAATAGCACATATATGGCATTAAAAGAATTCGATGCTTCAATAACTCTTACCGTATGCCCCACGCAGTACAGCGGCGATGAGCACGGCGAATATATAACGCGCTTCGGCAGCGGCATCCCGTCGGATGTTTTCATTTTCTGGACGGGGGAGGAGATTTGCTCGCGCGTACTTACGGTGCGCGAATGCCTTGAACTGAAAGAATCCACGGGCAGGAGCGTTCTGTTCTGGGATAATTACCCCGTCAACGATTGCGAAATGTTCCATGAAATGCACCTCGGTGCGCTTATCGGCAGGGATAAAGAGCTTTACACTGCCTGCGACGGACTTATTTCCAATGTTATGGAGTACGCCGAATGCTCGAAAATACCGCTTATGACGGTTGCCGATTACCTTTGGAATCCCATCGATTATAACCCGGAAAAATCGCTTGAAAACGCCCACAAGGTCATCCTCGGCGAAAATGCGGAGCTTTTTTCTTACTTTGCCGACCATCTCGGCGTTTCGTGCCTTTCAAAATACAGCTCGGCATATATGAGCGATAAGCTCTCGCACATAGCTTTTCTTGCTTCAAACGGTGAAATGGATGCGGCATTTGCCGAATTCAGCGAATACAATGCAAATATGCGCCGCTGTTACGAAATGCTTTGCGACGAAAGCGTTGAACTGTTCAAGGAGCTGAAAAAGTGGGTAAGGAAATTCGGTATGTGCTGCGATTTGCTTGATGCAATTTTCGAGGCGCGGCGAAATCCGACCGAAGAAAATATGAAAAAGCTTTCCGAGCTTACACATACATATAATTTTGATGCGGTCGTGCTTACGGGCTTCTGCCTGCGCGAAGCGGCGGAAAAGACCCTCGGATTGTATTGATATCAAATAAAAACGGCGATGTAAAAAATCCTTACATCGCCGTTTTTGTGTTATTTCTTCTTTTTTGCCGTACTCTTTTTCTTTCTTCTTTTCTTTTTCTTGCTCTTGGATTTTTTAACTGCAATAACAATCAGAATTATGAGTAAAAGCATAATTCCGAGCCATACGAACATACAAATACCGAGCGGCTGGAAGGGGCATATACCGCAAAGAGAGCAGTCGCTTTCTTTCTCGTCAGTATCTTTTGTGTTCGCATCTATAAACTGCCTTGTTACTTCGGGGTTTTCCGCGGTGGTTTCGGCAGGCTCGTCGCTTTTGCCGTCAAGCGAAATTATATTGGACCAAAGTGAATTTACTATCGGGTCGCCGTCTGTAAGGCGAACGCGCAGCTGAATAGTATCATTTTCGCTTATTTCGGTTTCATCGCTCACGCGCACAATGCGCATACCGCCGCTTTTCCATTCGCCATCGGCAAATACCGCATCTATCCAGCCGTCGCCGTTTATATTGATTTGCGCCTGCAAAGTTCCCGTGCTGCCGCCGAATTCTTCGTAATAAAGCTCGGTTTCGTAGAAGCTCTGCGGAAATTCCAAATCAAATTCAAACGCAGTTCCGTCTTCATCGGTAAACATTGATAAATCGCTTACCAACGGCGTGGGCAGCTCTTTCGGGGCTCCGACAGGCGTGTTGCCCTCGTCTCCTGTGTAAGTAAAGGGCTCGCTCCAATCGCTGAAAATAATCGTTTGTTTATACTCGTCTGCGGTAATAAAGCTTATGCAGTAGCGGTAGCGGAAATACAGAGTGTTGTTTTCAAGATCAAGATATGCGTATTCTGTTCCGTCGGAATTGTTTCCGGCAATAATTGCATCTTTAAGCGGAACATAGTAATCGCTTCGGGTGTTGTGAATATCTATAATCCTCTGTGTTTCGACCTTGTTGGAGTAGCCTATGTACGCACTGCCGAACGATGTGTCACTGTCCCAGACTTTTCTGTAATGCCAATCGTTTTCGGAATTGAGTGAATAGTCCACCTGCACCGAAAAGGCGAGTGAAGAATCCTCGAATCCGTATTTTTCGCAGAACTCGGTGTAACCGTATTTGTCATAATCTGTACCGAACTCGTAAATCTGCTGCGAAATCGGGAAGCTGATGTCAATTTTTGTGTATTCGCCAATGCGGTTATCAACACTTACGAAGCCTTTTTCCGGCGTTTCTATAACGCCGTCGGTGAAATAATCGTTAAAGAACTCATCCTGACCTGCAAACACGCACAAAGTGAGGCTGCTTGCCGCCAATGCGACACAGCATAGTAATATCAGTAATTTTTTCATATAATTACCTCCGTTGACTTGATTTTACTATATTTAAAAATAACTGTCAACAAAATACGA
>JAZUJG010000207.1:0-2484 GCA_045642645.1 Acutalibacteraceae bacterium
GGATACGCCGAGTGAGGCAAAACGGCTTCTGCGCCGAAGATGCCGCCGATTATTGGTATTCACCCATGGTTTGCGTTACTATTGATATAAGGTTAAATCCGTCAGCGGTTTCTTTAAGGGTAATATCCATATATTTGTCGGGCTGTGTAGCGGCAATAGTGCCGTCTGCGCCGACCTCGATATTATTTGTGCCGACATAGCCCACACGCAGCACGGCAAGGCCGCCCGTTTTCTGCACGGATTCAATACGCGGCACAAACGGAGGTGTAACACCCGTAAGCGGCACGACATAGCTGTTGGTCTGCGCAACATACAGAAATTCGTAGCCGTAGCCGATGATGCTTGAATGCACAACGGGCACCTCTGTACCGAACATCTTTACAAAGTACGCCGCCACATCCTCGGCAGGCACTACCATACCGCTTTCGGTAACGGCATAGTCGCCGGTTTTGACCTCATCGGTCAGAAGCGAGCAAGCCGCAATATTAAGAAGCGATGCGTAATCCGCCTTGGTAATATCGGTGAACGGCTCGGGGTCAACGCCCACTACCCAGGTAAGATATTTTGCATACTCCGAATAGTCGACCGTTTCGGTATTGTTCTCTTTAATATAAGAGCGCACCCAAAGACCTATGCTCACAGCGCCCACAAGCGCAAGCACAAGTATCACAGTGCCGAGAAACAGCGGCCACTTTTTTCTTTTTTTATGAACGGCGTAAACTTCACTCATTCTTAAAACCTCTCAGCGTCCCGAATATTTTATTCTGTTGCGCTCCGCGCGCCTTTCGGCAGCCTCGCGGCGTGCTTTTTCCTTGGCGCGTTTTGCTTTTTCCGCTTCCTTCTGGCGAAGAATCGGATTTATTCTGAACACCACGATTATGCCGCCGATTACCTGAATTATCTCACATTTCACGGCTTCGGCGAGCTTTGCCGCAAGCTCCTTGGGAGCTTCGGGCGCGGTTTCAAGGTGAACACGCACCTTGAAAAGCTCGCGGGTGTTGAAATTATCCTCCATCTGTGCAATTACCGCATCAGTGACGCCGTCCTTGCCTATCTGAATAATCGGCTCAAGTGTATTTGCTTCGCCGCGCAGCCTTGCGCGTTCCTTACTTGTCATAAATTCTCTCCTTATAACGACCACTTTGCGCCCTGCGGCGTATCAAGAATTTTTACGCCCTTGGCGGCAAGCTCGTCTCTGATTCTGTCGGCTTCCGCCCAGTTCTTTGCCTTTTTGGCTTCGGCTCTGAGCGCGAGCTGCTCCTCAACGAATTTTGCAAACTCCGCATCAACACCCTCGGGGATGCTCTGCTCGGTCTTTTCCTCCGCCTTTTCGCCGCCTTTTGCAAGGTCAAGTGAAAGCACGCGGTCAAAATCGTTTATAAGATACAGCTTCGTTTTGTCGTTTGTATCGGCTTTAAGCACATCGTAAACACAAGTGACCGCAAGCGCAGTGTTTATATCGTTATCGAAAGCATCCTTAAACGAAGCGGTGTATTTTTCAACAGCCTCGCTGTCAAGCTCATCACTTTCAACGGGTTTGAGTGCGGCGATTTTGTTGCGCAGTTTTTTGTATGCCGCCGCTGCACCGTCAAGATTTTCGTAAGAGAACACGAGCAGCTTTCTGTAATGCGACTGCAGGCAGAAGAATCTGTAAGCAAGCGGGTCATAGCCTTTTTCCTCAAGCAGAGAAACGGTGAGGAATTCACCCTTTGACTTGCTCATTTTGCCGCCGTTTGTATTAAGGTGCAGCACATGGAACCAGAAATTGCACCACTTGTGGCAGAGGTATGCCTCGCTCTGTGCGATTCCGTTGCTATGATGCGGAAAAGCGTTGTCAATACCGCCGCAGTGAATATCAAGGTATTCGCCGCAATGCTTGATGCTTATAGCCGAGCACTCTATATGCCAGCCGGGGTAGCCCACGCCCCACGGGGAATCCCATTTGAGCGCCTGCTCCTCGAACTTTGACTTGGTGAACCACAGAACGAAGTCATTTTTGTTGCGTTTATTTGTATCCTCCTCAACGCCCTCGCGCACGCCGACCATAAGCTCCTCGGCATCGTGCTTGTTGAAAACATAGTATTCGTCGAGCTTTGATGTATCGAAGTAAACATTGCCGCCTGCGATATAGGCATAGCCCTTATCAAGGAGCTTTGTTACCATCTCGATAAATTCGGGTATGCAGTTTGTGGCGGGCTCTACAACATCGGGCTTTTTGATATTGAGTTTTTTGCAGTCAGCAAAGAATGCATCCGTATAGAATTTTGCGATTTCCATAACGGTTTTGTTCTCGCGCTTTGCGCCCTTGAGCATTTTATCCTCGCCGGTATCGGCATCGCTTGAAAGGTGGCCTACATCAGTTATATTCATTACGCGGTTAACATCGTAACCGGCGTAACGCAGGTATTTTTCAAGCACATCCTCCATAATATAGCTGCGCAGGTTGCCTATATGTGCAAAGTGGTAAACCGTAGGGCCGCAGGT
>JAZUJG010000208.1:0-2132 GCA_045642645.1 Acutalibacteraceae bacterium
TTCTTGAAACACACGGCATCGGTAGTGTAGGGGTACGGTGACAGGGGAGTGAGCACGCCTTCGTTGATGATTCCTTCTATCGAGAGCATATCTTCTTTGAAAACGAGCTTTCTCAGCCACGAGGGGGCATTTTCGTCGTACAGATATTGGGTGTTTACGCCAACATTCTGCATATTTACAGACGGAGCAAAGGTCTTTGCATAAACGGCGGGCATAAGACCGACAGCGGCGATTACAAATGCCGTTACCGTCAGTAAAAATCTTTTGGATTTATTCATAAACCCGCCTCCTTTGCGTTTCAAAATATTATATCAAACCAAGCAGCCAATGTCAATTAAAAGCGAATACAGTTGTTGTGGTGTATTTTTCACCTGCGTCATAGATGCATTTGCATTCTGTCCATTCGGGGTGGTTGGGCGAATCGGGGTAAACCTGCGTTTCCAGGCAAAAAGCGCAGCGCTTTGTGAGCGCAATGCCGCCCTTGCCTATAACCGAGCCGTTAAGAAAATTGCCCGTGTAGAGCTGAATGCCGGGTAAATCGGTGAGTACCGTGAGTGTAATGCCGCTTTTTTCGCCTTTTGCGACAGCGGCGGTTTTAAGCGTGCCGTCAAAGCCGTTGAGGCAGAAATTGTGGTCAAAGCCGCTGCCGTTTTTGATTTGCTTGCAGTCCGCATCAATATCTCTGCCGATTTCCTTTGCCTCGGTAAAATCAAACGGAGTACCTTTTACTGCTTTGAGTTCGCCCTTGGGGATACTTGTTTCGTCAATGGGGGTGAAGCGGTCTGCGTTTATTTTAAGAGTGTGACCGAGTACGGAGCCGCTTTCAACGCCGTTAAGATTGAAATATGCGTGGTTCGTGAGGTTGATAACGGTCTTCTTGTCCGAAACCGCTTCATAATCTATTTTGAGTTCGTCATTCTCGGTAAGCGTGAATGTGACCTTGACATCCACATTGCCGGGGAAACCCTCTCTGCCGTCGGGGCTGAAATATGTAAATGAAACCGAATTGCCGTCAAGCTCCTCGCCGTGCCAGACCTCTGTTGAATACTCGGCGCCGCCGTGCAGGCAGGTAATGCCCTTTTCATTACGGGTAACATTATACTCAACACCGTCAATGCTGAATTTGCCGCCGCAGATTCTGTTTGCATACTGACCTACGGTAACGCCCTGGTTATCGCTGAAATTTATGTGGTCTTCGATTTTGTCAAAGCCTACAAGAACATCAATGCCCTTGAAAATGAATTTGTCAAGCGTGGCACCGAGCTCGATTATCTGTGCCTTGGTGCCGTTGTTGTTTTCTATAACGAAAGCGAAAACATCCTTTTCGCCTTTTTTGCCGTAAAACGATTTGGTAACTGCCATAAATATTCCTCCTTATTTATCCTATATAAATATACAATCCGGCAGATGTAAAGTCAAGGAATAAAACGCCCTATTCGCATAATTAACCGAATATTTCTAAATCGTTTACAATTCGTTTATTATCTTCATTGAATATTGCTTCCGAATATGGTATTATATAATGAGAAAAATGTTTTTACGGGGGTGAGAGCTTGGAGCTTGCCGCATTTTTTACATCGGCATTGCGTTATGTAATGCTTGCCATAATACTTTTTGTGAGCGTGCGCGTAATCGTTGCAATGTTTACAAAAAAAGTGACAAATCCCGTTCGCGGTAAGCTTACGGGAGTGGTGGCGCGCGGCTCTGTCAACCTCTATGATCGCGAAACCTCCGTCGGCAGAAATAAAAACTGCGATGTCGTGCTGCCGTTTGAAACGGTTTCAAGGCTGCACGCGGTAATAGCCTACCGCAACCGCGGCTTTGTGGTGTTCGACACCTTTTCGCGCTCGGGTGTGACCGTCAACGGCGAAAAAATCAAGAAAAAAGCCGTTATAAAAGACGGCGATACAGTCGGCTTCGGCGGTGTGGACTATGTTCTTTCGGAGGCGAAATACCGCTATATCAAAGATAAAAGCGGCAGGGCGGGCTCTCCGCTTTACGGTTTGCTGCTGGTGCTCATTTCCGTATTCAACCTTTGCTCAATGCTTCTCGATATGTTCCCGCAGGGCGAGGTGAGTTGGTCGGTTGCGGCATCGTTTCTCGGCTTTATTGCGCTTATGTGGGCATATTTC
>JAZUJG010000209.1:0-4945 GCA_045642645.1 Acutalibacteraceae bacterium
ACAAATGTTGTTTCAAGCATTGATTTACCCAAAGATTTGAATATTGCGCAAATATTTTTGTAACACGGCACGGATTTTGTTTTATTTTCTTTCCCGATAATCTTGGCGGATACAACACATACGCTGTCAATGCACCAAAAATGATTCAATGAATCAGCACAGATTTCCGCAATCGTTTCGGAAAACAGCTCTGTAAATGAAAGGCTTGACGCGTCGCTCAGTTCATCGAGCGGATTGTGTGCATATTTATCAATTATCACAAGTTTCATATATCCCCCACCATTCAATAACATATTATTTCCCGCAATTTGCCGCATTTATTCAAAAAGTCTTTATTTCGCCGAAAAAAAGTGATAGAATATGTGCGGTGATTGAATGAAAAGGATTGAAATTTTTACAGACGGCGCTTGCAGCGGCAACCCCGGCCCCGGCGGTTGGGGCGCTATTCTGCGCTATAACGGAATAGAAAAAGAGCTTAGCGGCGGTGCGGCAGACACCACTAATAACCGTATGGAATTAAGTGGTGTCATTGAAGCGCTGAAAGCGTTAAAAGAACCGTGCGAAGCCGTTATTACAACAGATTCTAAATATGTTTTTGACTCAGTCACAAAAGGTTGGGTTTATTCGTGGCGCGCAAACGGATGGCGCAAAGCAGATAAAAAGCCTGCGCTCAATGTCGATTTATGGACAGAACTGCTTGAATTACTTGAAAAGCACAGTGTTACATTCTGCTGGGTAAAAGGTCACAACGAACACCCCGAAAACGAACGTTGCGACAGACTTGCCGTAGCTCAAAGTGAAAAACACCGTAACAGCTGACTGATTTTCCTCATATAATGTTGCGAACGGAAATATTTCGTTCTGACATTAGGAGGTAAACGAATGGCAACTTTCACAAACCAGGCACGCATCACGTATAACGGTGCGGTAGCCGACTCCAACGTAGTTACAGGCGAAGTGCTGGATGTTCTCGGTATAACGAAATCCGCACTCAACACCACCTACAATCCCGACGGCACGGTAACTTATGCTATTACGCTCACGAACACGGGCAATACAGACCTTACCGGCATAAATGTAAGTGATAATCTCGGTGCATACACATTCAACACACAAACACTTGTACCGCTTGATTACACGCCCGACTCTTTGAGGCTTTTTGTAAACGGCAATTTGCAGCCCACACCCGCTCCGACTTCGGTTAATCCGCTTACGCTTGACAATATCACTATCCCCGCAGGCGGAAATGCGCTTATAATCTACGAGGCAAGAGCCAATGAATTTGCTCCGCTCGGTGCAGGCAATATCGACAATACCGTTACAGCAACAAGTCCCGGCCGCTCAACTCCCGTTACCGCTTCACTTGCACTCACCCCCGCAACGGGAGCAATCCTTGACATCGTAAAATCCGTTTCGCCCGCAGTAGTGAACGAAAACGGTCAGCTGACTTACACGCTTAACATCAACAACTACGGCGACACAGCCATAACGACGGCTGACGATGCCGTAATAAGCGACACATTCAACCCCATTCTTAACCCCATTACCGTTACTTTTAACGGCACACCGTGGGCAGAGGGCGTAAATTACGATTATGACGCCGGAACGGGTGTATTCACAACAAGGGCAAACCAGCTTGCAGTACCTGCCGCAGCTTATGCACAGAACGATGCAACGGGCGCTTGGTCTTCCGCACCCGGCACCGCGGTACTCACAATAGAGGGTACTGTTCAAAACTGAACAGAAATGAAAATAGCCGCCGACACGCGAATGTCAGCGGCTTTTCTGTTATTATTTAAGTGTTATTTCGCATTGAAAGCGTTAACGGTTTTTTCAAGCGCGGCAGCGATTGTTGCGGCGGTTTTCGGTCCCATGGAGTTTGTTTCTTCATAATGGCGCCTGCCGTGAACATCTATGGCTTTATCCATATACGGTGCATCTTCATTAAGAATAAAATCATTGGGCGGCAGCACATAGCCGAGCTCATCGTTTGCAAGACCGAAAACAAGGATTTTTTCATCACCCGTAATATCTTTAAGCAGCGGCGGATTCACTTCCGGACCCTTTCCTGTTGCGGATTCCTCGGCGCTGAGAGCACCGCCGAAAACAAGCTCGGGGAAAATCTCACAAGGAAGCATAACTATTTTTTTAGAGCCGATTTCAATATAAGTTATTTCGGATTTTAAAGTCCAGAATTTTGAAGCAGTGCCGTCTGCATATTTATCCGCTTTAAGAATACCGACATCGCAGGCAACGGTAAGCACGGGGTTATCGGCTTCGGCGTAAAATTCGGACTTCGCGTAATTTATGATAGGCTTGAGCTTTGTCTCTTTTTTTATGCTCATAGCGTAATCAGCAAGTTTATAGCCGATTTTGCGCGTGGATTCAAGCAATCTGTGCTCTTTTCGCAAGAGATTTTCGTCTTTTATATCCATACTTATCATGCCGCCGATAGCGCCCACGCCGTATAAAACATCGGCATTGGTTTCGGTCTTGATTTTTTCGCGCAGATAGCACGGGAAATCTGCGCTTACAAGGTGGTTACAGCCCTGAAGCGATTCGGAATGTGATGCAAAGTTAAGCATCCAGATTTCATTTGAGCCATCATAAGGAACGAATCTGAAGCGCGTTAAATCCTTTGAGTAAACAACGGGCGTTCTTATATCCTCCTGCATATCGGGTACCTCGACAGTTCCGAGGAACAAATCGCCGTCGCGCCTGCTTTCATAAGCTTGGAAAGCGGCGGATTTAATGCCCTCAAAGACAATCTCCATAAACTTCGGGTCTCTGCCCGTAAGCGGAAGCGGACCCCATATGCCCATAGTGTCAATACCTGCGTGATTATGGGTGCAGAATATGTTTATATTGCGGCAGCCTGTCATTCTCGAAAACTGCGCAAGGTGTTTTTTGGCGGTGTTTACGTCTTTATTGAGAAGACCAACCGCATCAAGAGATACAAAAAGCATCCCACCCCTGCCGCTGTTATCATCAAGCCAGACGGCGTGTGCATACTGCGGGTCTATAACACCCTTTGCGGGATTGTTTTCGCCATAGCCGGCAATATAATACTTCTTAGTTTCTATATCATCGGGCAAAAGCACGGTTTTACCGAACCCGACTGTAAAGCATTTACCGACGGGTTTTGAAATCTTATCGACAAATGTATCAGGCAATTCGATTATTGCTTTTGATTTTAAAGCACGCTTACCTCTGCCGGTAACAAAACCGTTCAACACTTTGGAAATATAATTTGCCATAACAACGCCTCCGAGTCTTTATAATTTCAAGAGCTTTTCACGCTCTTTGTAATCGGGTAGGACCTTTTCGATAATTTTGTAAAAAGCTTTACTGTGATTGTGTTCAATAATGTGTGCAAGTTCGTGAACGACCACGTAATCTATTGCACGTTCATCCTTTGCCATAAGGTAAAGCGAAAAATTGATACTGTTTTTACCCGAGCACGAGCCGTAACGCGTTTTGGCGGAGGTTATATGAAAGCCCGTAGGCGCAACACCCATTATCCGCGAAAAATACTCGACCTTTTGCGGCAGCTGCGCCAATGCGCGTTCGCGCAGAAGCTTTATTTCATCCGCTGAATAAACCTTGCGGTTTTCAGCGCGTTCATGTTGGATTTCAAGTGTCTTTTCTATCCATTCTGAACGCTCCGAAAGGAACGCTTCAATCCTTTTGACACTCAGCCGAAGCGGTGCGCGAACGGTTATTGTACCGTCGATACCGACCTGCACCGAAAGCGTTTTGCGGTTTGAGCGTATAAGAACATAATCTCTCATTACGGTTGTTCTGTGAACGGAATGTTTTCCGTTTCATGCTCGATGGAAATATAGTTGTTGCGCTCGGCATAATTCCACTTCATACCGAAACAAGGCACAACGGCATCAACGGGAATATACAGCTGGCCTTTATTGCCGCGGTAAACGGGAGCACTGAGCTCCACCTCGCCTTTTTCGGTAACGGCGATATCGGAGCCCTCGGTGAATACTGCGGTACGATTATACACCGACAACGTGATTTTATTTTTCTCTTTTATAACACCGGCGCAAATAACCGAAAAAAGCACCACCGGGCAGAAAAACCACTTGCCGTCTTTATTTTCGGGCCATAAATCCTTTTGACCGATACCGAGGTCAACGCCCTTATAGAAAACGCGCGGTCTTCTGAAAGTGGGCGCAAGTGCATAAGGTCTTATCTCGTCATTCTTTTTATCAATAATGCAGCTGTCGATAATTCTGCCGTCATCAAGCTTTGAAGTAAGTTCGATTCTGTCCTTAAAGACCTCGACTATTGCATACGCCGAGCCGGCGTGTGCCTGCGGATAATATGCGGCGTGCCAAACCTTGTCGCAGGTTGGAGTACCTGCGGGGTTATTATTGCTGTTGCCGAGCTCATAGTGCACGGTTCCCTGCGAAGGTCTGTCATAAAGCGATTCGTTTCTTATAGGGTAACTGCGCGAAAAATTATGCTCGTGACCGGAAAAGATAAGGTCAAGCTGCTCAACACCCGCACGCATCATCGGGTAGGCATCATCATTACTGAGCTCGGGTCCCGAATAATAAATCGGGAAATGGTATGAGCCGAGCTTCCACACTCTGTCGGAAGTGGGAATATCCTTTAAGAGCCATTCATTCACAAGCTCCGGCTCATTAACGCCGATAATATTGAAATGAGCATCGCCGTAATCAAATGAGTAATTTTCGGTTTCCCAGCCCTTGGGGCCGTTAAAGGCATACGAGCCGCGGAACTGCTTATCGAAAAACTCGGCAGGCTCGGCATAATATCTGCCGATACCGTTTTTATAATCCTTGAAGCCGCGGTTGTCGTGATTGCCTACGGTCATCATAAACGGAATATGCTCAACAATGCCCTTTAAGCCCTCAAATGCGCCGTTCCACTGCACCTCGTGCTGACCGCAATCGGTATTATCGCC
>JAZUJG010000210.1:0-5042 GCA_045642645.1 Acutalibacteraceae bacterium
GCAAGCTGCTTTTACCTTTGGGTAAACGGCGAATATGCCGGTTACAGTCAGGTCAGCCACGCCACAAGTGAATTTGATATTACCGACAAGGTACGCGCAGGCGAAAACCGTATTGCCGTGCTTGTGGTGAAGTGGTGCGACGGCTCGTACCTTGAAGACCAGGACTTTTTCAGGCTTTCGGGTATATTCAGAGAGGTTTATATACTTTCGCGCAGTAAAACGCGCCTTGAAGATGTGCAGATTTTGCAGAGCTTCAACGCCGACTACTCAAAATGCGAGCTTACGCTGAAATGCAAAGTAAAGGGCGAAAGTGAGATTCTGTACGGCGTTGCGACACCTGCGGGCGAAATCGCCGCGCAGGGCGAAAGCGAGAGCGAAGAATTTAAGATAAGCATAGAAAATCCGCTTATGTGGAATGACGAAACGCCGTTTATTTACACGCTTTTCATCACCGTTGACGACGAAATAATACCGTTTCAGCTTGCGCTCAGGGAAGTTAAAATCGCAAACAAGTGCCTGCTGATAAACGGCAAAAGCGTAAAGCTGCGCGGCATAAACCGCCACGATTCCTCGGCGGAAAACGGCTACGCGGTAACGCTCGATGAAATGAAGCGCGACCTGCTTATACTCAAAGGCGCAAATGTAAACGCCATTCGCACCTCGCACTACCCGAACGACCCGCGCTTTGTTGACCTCGCGGAAGCGCTCGGCTTTTACCTTATTGACGAAGCGGATATTGAAACGCACGGTATGGGCTACAACACCGAAGCGGACTGGGACTGGATGCGCTGGTCGATGCTTTCGACAGTTGATGAATGGAAAGAAGCGTATGTTGACCGCGCCGCGCGCCTTTATGAGCGCGACAAGAACCACGGCTGCGTTATAATGTGGTCGCTCGGCAACGAAAGCGGCTGCGGCAAAAACCACCGCGAGATGCGCCGCTACATAAAGAGCCGCGATGAAAACGCGCTTGTGCATTACGAAAACGCGCACCTGCAATTTACCGCCGTGCCCGAGGGCGAATGCTTTGCCGATATTTCGGATGTGGAAAGCAGAATGTACCCCGGCTACAACTACACAAAGGATTACCTTGCAAACCCCGAATACACAAAGCCGTTTTATATGTGCGAATATGTGTGCTCCATGAGCACGGGCGATGTGCACGATTTCTGGAAGCTTGTCGACGAAAACGAGAATTTCTGCGGCGGCTGTATATGGGAATTCTGCGACCACGCGGTGAACATACCCGACGAAAACGGCAAGCCGCGCTATTACTACGGCGGCGACTGGGGCGAATTCCCGAATAACTCCATTTGCTGCATAGACGGGCTTGTGTTCCCCGACAGAACTCCGCGCCCCGGCTACTACGATATGAAAAAGGTTTATGAGCCATTCCGCGGCGAATACGAAAACGGCGTGCTGAAAATCAAGAGTGTGCGGTATTTCACCTCGCTCAATGACCTCACGCTTGAATGGAAAATCACCTGCGGCGGCGAAACCGTAAAGACGGGTAAAATAGAAAGTCTTGATATAGCTCCGCATAGCGAAAAGGAATATACTCTGTTCAATGAAAGCGAGCTTAAATTATACGGCGACTGCTTCCTGACCTGCTCGGTTAAGCAGATTAAAGATACGCTTTGGGAAAATGCCGGGTACGAGGTCGGCTTTATGCAGTTTGAGCTTGCGGCAAAGCCCGCCGAAAAGCCCGCAAAGCAGACCGCAACCGTCAGCTGCGCCGACGGCGAGCGTTTTGTAAAACTCGCCTGCCTCGGCAACGAATACACCTTTGACAAGGCTTACGGCAGGCTGTGCTCAATAAAGCGCGGCGGCAGCGAGCTTCTGGAACGCCCCGCAAAATTCAGAATATGGCACGCGCCCACCTACAACTGCGGCAGTGTGGATAAATGGTATGCAAACCACCTGCACCGTGTAAAACAGAAAACATACAGTGCCGAAACCGTAAAGAACGCCGACGGCTCCGTTACCGTGAAAACCGCCATAGCACTCGGCGGTGCGGCAAATCCGCCCGTAATAAAAGCAAATGCCGATTACACATTCCTGACCGACGGCTCGTTCACCCTGCACTTTTACGGCAAGGTACGCGAGAATATGCCCGTACTGCCCGCGCTCGGCATTGAGCTGAGCCTGAACGAAAAATGCGAAAATATTGAGTACTTCGGCCTGGGCAAAATCGAAAGCTACCCCGACCGCTGCAAGTCAACGCGCTTCGATGAATATAAGCTTACCGTTACCGACAATTTCGTGCACTATGTGCGCCCGCAGGAAAACGGCGAGCATTACAAAACGCGCAGAGTGAAAATCGGTGAAAACGGCGGCGCGGCAATAAAGGTAACGGGCTTCGGCGCCACACCCGATTTTTCGTTCAACGCCTCGCATTACAGCGCGGAACAGCTCACCGAAAAGGCACACGATTTTGAGCTTGAAAACGAGCACAGAACGGTATTCAACATTGACGGCAGATTTAACGCCATAAGCGAAAACGGCGAGCTTGACAATGACGAAAACAACCGCCTTTTCGATGAAAAGGAATTTGATTTCGGATTCAGATTTGATGTTGTTGATTTTTGATTATATTGCAAAACACCGATGCGGAATCTTCTGCATCGGTGTTTTTAAATTTTCACATCAATTTATTTGTTTTCTGATTTCTCTTTTTTCTTGATTTCCTTATCGGCTTTCTTGGTTTCTTTAGCGGCATCCTTTGCCGATTTCTTTTGCTGCTTTTCGTTCTGTTTTTCTTTTTTCAAAGCATCCTTTTCCGCCTTTTTGATTTCGGCGGCATTTTCCTTTTCGGCTTTTTCGGCATTTTTTGCCGCCTGCTTTTCGGCTTTTTCGGTCTGCTTTTGTGCCGCTTCCTTTTCGTGCTTTTCGCGGCGGACAGCGCTCTTTTCGGTGCGCACCTGTTTGCGCTTTTCGCGGCGCTCTTTAAAAGTGGATTTTTCCTTATGCTCTTTGGCGGTTTTTTTCTCCTCTTTGGCATCGACCACTTTAAGCGGCGGGCGGTCGTTGTAAAGCTCCTTATCGTTATGCGCGGGTGCGCTGTTGCCCAGAAGCTCATCTATGGTAACGCCGTATATGCGTGACAGCGCAATGAGGTTTACCGTGTCGGGCGAGCTTTCGCCGCGCTCCCATTTGGAAACTGCCTGACGGCTGAGCCCTAACTTTTCGGCAAGTGCCTCCTGCGATAATTTATTCTGTTTACGGTATTCGGCAAGGCGTGATGACAGGTCGATATCCATTTGTTTTTTACCCCTTAAAGTTATTAAACTAATAATATAATATTTTATTTTGTTTATCAAGTGTTTTGTAAACATACTTGCGGATTTTCGCAACCGTCGGTTTACAAAACGGCGAAAACACTGAGGTTTTCACATTTTCGCAACCAAAAATTCCCCCCGAAAAATCATAAAAGCAACTGCAGGTTGGTAGAATTACGATGTGTTTTGCGGTACTATGCAAGCGTCAAAGGGAAACGCCCCGCGACAGAAAAAGCACAGAAAAAACAATTTATATAATAAGGAGAATTCACCATGCAGAACACAGTTACCAACACCGAATATTTTGACATTCAGAGAAAAATCGTAGCCAATATGACCTCGCAGAGCTGGCACGATGTACCGCACGTGGCATATATGTATGAAGCGGATGCCGCCGATTTTCTGACGGTATTCCGTCTTCTTAACAACGAGCGCGGCAAGCAGAATAAAATCTCGCTAAACACACTTTCGCTCAAAATCATTGTCGAGGCTTTAAAGGAAGCACCCGAAATGAACGCGCACATTGATTTCAACAGCAAGTTCGTCAAGGGCAAAATCGACACTGTTAAAGAGATAAATATAAGTATGCCAATGATTATGCCCGACGGCAGAATGATGACGGTGAACCTGCGCGACTTCGGCGAAAAGAGCGTTGACGAAATGACGGACTATATAAACGATGTGCGCCGCCGCGCCGCCAACACAAACCTTAACGAAGCGATGTTCGAGGTCTCATTCAACGATACAATAAAGGCACTCAAAAATGGCGAGGTAAGAAAAGCGCTGCACAGTCTTATAGGCTCAAAGCTCGGCAAACACAGAGTTAAAACTCTCACCGGTGAGGAAAAGAAAAACTACTACGCAATTCCCGAAAGCGAGCGCCTTACCGCCGCCGACCTCGAGCAAGGCACCATTACCGTTTCAAATATAGGCTCGGTTTGCAGGAGCGGCAACGGCGCGCCTGCGCTTATAGAAATAGTGCCGCCGCAGGTGTGCGCATTCGCAATAGGCGCGGCAAGCGAAAAGCCCGTAATAAGAACTGCCGCAGACGGCAAAAAGCATATCGAGGTCGGCACGGTACTGCCTATAACAATCTGCTTTGACCACCGCGCACTTGACTTCGGCGACATAGTGCCCTTTATAAACAAGCTCGACGAGATTTTTGCAAACCCCGAAATCCTGCTTGAATGGTTCGGCACCGAAAAGAGCGAGGAAATACTCACCGCTTAAGCTTGCGAAAGCCTGACTATTTACAAACCCTTTTCGTAATGCTATACTGTAATAAACATTATCTCACGGAGGCATATTATGAAAAAGGGCTTTCTTAAAGGCAAGTTTTCGTACGGAATCGGTGCGATAGGTCTTGATCTGAGTTACGGTATGTTTTACTCGTACCTGTCAAACTACCTTACGGATATACTGCATCTTAACAAAAAATTCCTTTTGCTGCTCACGCCCATAGCAAGAATATGGGACGGCATTAACGACCCGATGATGGGCACGATTGTTGACAACACCCGCACCAAAATGGGTAAATACAGACCGTGGATACTCATAGGCGCGCTCTCGAATGCGGTGGTACTTTCGCTGCTGTTTACAAACCCGGGATTTGCGCCAGGCGGCATTCCCCTTTACATTTATGTGGCAATACTCTATGTGGCGTGGGGTATGACCAACACCATGGCGGATATTCCGTTCTGG
Source organism: Acutalibacteraceae bacterium (assembly GCA_045642645.1). Lineage (GTDB taxonomy): Bacteria > Bacillota > Clostridia > Oscillospirales > Acutalibacteraceae > DTU089. The sequence continues at coordinate 4,980 of JAZUJG010000210.1, forward strand.
TCGATGGTGCCGTCATTCACAAGCGACCCGAACGAGCGCAACATAATCTCGACTATTGCGAGG
>JAZUJG010000211.1:0-3764 GCA_045642645.1 Acutalibacteraceae bacterium
AAGCTTTCGCGCAAGGTCAACCGTGAAAATGCGAGAACACCCGTTCAATGGACTGCCGGCGAAAATGCAGGCTTCACAACGGGTACACCGTGGTTCAATATCAACGAAAATTATAAGGAAATCAATGTGGAAGCGGCTGAAAACGACCCCGATTCAATACTCAATTTCTATCGCAAGCTTATAAATTTCAGAAAAGGCAATGACCTTGTTATTTACGGTAAATATAAAGAATATTACCCCATGAGCGGCAATATTTACTGCTATGAGCGCGTTTACAAGAACGAAAAACTGCTTGTGATATGCTCATTCAGCGAAAAACCCGTTACCTTTAAAGCTCCTGCAGGCTATGACCTCGCAAAAGGCGAGCTTGTGGCTTGCAATTACACCGATGCGGCTGTGGGCGGCAACTGCTTCTCAACAAGACCTTATGAAGTGAGAGTATATAAATTTTAAGTAACCTGATATGAAAAAAATAAATATTTTCGGGCTTGCGTTCGGTTTTATGGGCGGCTTTCTGGGCGCAGGCTTCGTTTCCGGCAGGGAGCTTTGGCAGTTTTTCGGCACGTTCGGCGGCTCCGGAATAATCGGTGCGGCTATTGCCGCGGCTCTGCTCGGCACATTCGCCTATATGACCGAAAGGCTTGCCCGCCACCTCAGCACCGATGAACCGCGTGAAATTACCGTCGCGTTCAAAAATGAGGCTTCGAAAAAAATCTTCTCGTTTCTGGAAATACTGTTCGTATTCTGCATATATGTTATTATGATTGCGGGCGCCGGCTCGCTCTTTGAACAGATTTTCGGCATTCCGCCAATCCTTTCGAGCATTATTTTCGCCGCTGTCGTAAGCGCAGTCGTGGCTTTGGGCGTAAAGTGGCTTGTACGCGTGTTTTCCGTAACCGTGCCGCTGCTTGTGTTGTTTTCGCTGATTATTTCGGTACTCACATTTGCAAAGGGCGGCGCGCAGAGCATTTCGCTTGAAGCCACACCCGTTACAAATCCGCTTATGTCAAATCCGTTTATTTCGGCGTTTGTGTTTGTTTCGTATAATTTCTTTGCGGCGGTCAGCATTATCGCCTCGCTCGGCAAACGCACCGAAAAGGTTAAGTACATTAAAGGCGGCATATTGCTCGGCACGGTGTTTCTGTTTATAATATCCGCCTCCATAATACTTTCAATGCTTATGACACCGAACGCGGCAGAGAAAGAAATCCCCATGCTTGTTGTTGCACAAAAGCTCGGCAATGTGTTCTATTACGGCTTTGCGGTGCTTATAGGCGTGGGTATGTTCGGCTCCTCCACGGTAAGTGAATTCGCCATTTGCAGTTATTTCAAATCGCGCCGCGGTGACACAAAAAAAGTTACGCTGCTGACCGTGTTTATTGCATCCGTGCTGGCGGTTGCGGGCAGTACGTTCGGTTTTTCAACACTTATCAATACCGTGTACCCCGCTTTCGGCTACCTCGGTATGTTTGCCCTCGGTATGCTTGCGGTGAATTTTATAAAGTTTACGAAAAAAGCAAAAAAGTAAGCTGAAGATCAAAAGCAAAAATCCGGCAGATTTCCTTATTAACATATTGCCGATAAGGAAATCTGTCGGATTATTTATTTCGGTTATTGCTTTTATACCCCGAAAACCTCGCGGGCGATGTCCGCGTTCATTTTCGCGTCCTTTGAGTAGTAGTCCGCGCCGATTTTGGCGGCGTATTCGGGGGTAAGCACTGCGCCGCCCACCACGATTTTACAGTCGGGGCTTGATTTGTGCAGTGCGGCAATGGTTTCTTCCATAGCGCCGAGGGTGGTGGTCATAAGTGCCGAAAGTCCCACGAGCTTTATATTCTGTTCGCGCTGAACTTTTACGATTTCCTCAACGGGTACATCCTTGCCTAAATCCACTACCTCGAAGCCGTAGTTTTCGAGCACGGTTTTAACAATGTTTTTGCCTATATCGTGCACATCGCCCCTGACGGTCGCAAGCAGAATTTTGCCGTTGCTTGCCCGCTCGGTGCTGTGCGCTTTCATATATGCTTTCACTTCATCAAAGCACGCGCCTGCGGCATCGGCGGAGCGCATAAGCTGCGGCAGGAATATCTTGCCGCTTTCAAAATTTGCGCCGACCTTGTCGAGTGCGGGTATAAGAACATCGTCTATAAGCTCCTGCGCAGACTTTTCGCAGAGGGTTTTTTTTGTAAGCTCCGCCGCCTGCGTGAGCAGACCTTTTTCCACCGCTTCGCAAATAGTAAGCTCCGCCTTGGGTGCGGCATCCGCCTTTTCGCCCGAAAAAGCGTTTATGTAGTCAACCGAGCCTTTGTCGAGATTTTTAAGTACCTTATATGCCCTGAACGCGCCCGTCATAAGCTCGCTGTTGGGGTTTATTATGGGCAGGGTAAGACCGTTTTCGAGCGCGAGCGTAAGGAATGCGGCGTTTACCGTATCGCGCGCAGGCAGTCCGAACGAAACATTCGATACGCCGAGCGCAGTTTTTACACCGAATTTTGCAGTGATTTCACGCATCGCTTCAAGCGTTACCTGCGGCGCTTCCTGCTTGGCGCTTGCGGTCATGGCAAGGCAGTCCACAATAATATTATACTTCGGTATGCCGAGTGAAACGGCTCTGTCAATGATTTTTTCGGCAATTTTCACACGCTCTGCGGCGGTTTCGGGTATGCCGTTTTCATCGAGTGTAAGGCACACCACGGCGGCGCCGTATTTTTTAACAAGCGGCAGAACGGCGTCAAGGCTTGCTTCCTCGCCGTTCACGGAGTTCACTATTGCTTTGCCCGCGTACACGCGCAGCGCGCTTTCAAGCACCTCGGGCTTGGTGGAGTCGAGCTGCAGCGGCAAGCCGAGCGAGTTTTGCAGCACCGTTACAACATCCGTCATAACCTTCTTTTCATCTATGCCGCCGTGCCCCACATTCACGTCAAGTATATCCGCACCGTGTTCCGCCTGCGCTATTCCCTCGCCGAGAATGTAGTCTATATCGTTTTCTTCAAGCGCCTGCTTAAAGCGCTTTTTGCCCGTGGGATTTATGCGCTCGCCGATGATGCGCGGCTCATTAAGCAAAACGGGCGCGCCCGTGCCGCATACGGCATCGGTAATAATTTCACGCTCCGCAGAGCAGGCGAGAGTGCCGAGCTTTGCCTTTAATGCCTTTATATATTCGGGTGAAGTGCCGCAACAGCCGCCGAGAATAACGGCGCCGTTTTCAAAATAGCCTGCGGTAATATCGGCAAATTCCGCCGAGCCCATGGAATATTTACCCGTATCGGGGTCGGGCAGACCGGCATTCGGCTTTACTATTACGGGTACGGTCGAATATTTTAAGAAGCCGTTCACCACACCGAAAAGCGCATCGGGACCGTTGGAGCAGTTCACGCCCACGGCATCGGCGCCTGCGGCGCAGAGTATCATAGCCGCGGCTTCGGGAGTGGTGCCGTTCATAGTTAAGCCGTCCTTGCCGAACGAAACGGTAACTATTACGGGCAGGTCTGTATTTTCCTTTGCGGCGAGCAGGGCAATTCGCGCCTCGCGCACATCGGTAAAGGTTTCAAGCGCAACAAGGTCGGCTCCGGCTTCTTTACCGCAGAGCATAACCTCTTTATACGCTTCGTAAGCTTCATTGAAAGTCAGCTCGCCCGCAGGCTCAAGCAGTACGCCGAGCGAGCTGACATCGAGTGCAACGAATGCTCTGTCCTCTGCGGCCTTTTTGGCAATACCTATGGCGGCATTCACCGTTTCTTCTACTGTGTGAGCGCTGCCGCGCA
>JAZUJG010000212.1:0-5759 GCA_045642645.1 Acutalibacteraceae bacterium
TATAAATTTAACTTTTTCTTCATAAAAATCTCTGTCCCACTTTTCACCGTCGGGAGTACCGGATTCATACAAAGCAGCACCGTATTTAAGGGCTTCGCCGTTTTTCAAAAGGTCTGTCATTTTTTCCGGCAAAATGCGTTCGTTATCGGCATCGATCGCTATTTCTCTGAGAGTTTTGCCCTCATATACAAAATCAGTAATATCCGCAGTAGTCGGGTGATAAACGGCTGAAACCGCAAATTGTGCATCGGGTGAATTCTCAATGGCCTCTTTAAGTTCACCGCTGACATTGAATTTTCCGTTGAGCCGTACATAATAGCTTGCAGAATTACTCATATCCCCCTTCGTGTTACCATTATCGGCAGTAACAAGCGGCAACTCGGTCACAGCACTGTTATTGCTATATTCAGTTTGAAAAACAGCGGTGGTATTAAGCGAGTTTGAAGTAGTGACGGACTTTGAGGTTGTGTCAGCGTTCTGCACTGACGGCAGAGATGAAACATTGTTTTCGGAAAGCACACCGGACCTAATCAACAAAACGCTCGCGGTTATAACAAACACAAAACAAACGCTGAATGTTATAACCTGTTTTTTCATACGCTGATGTTTTTTTATTGCCTTGCAATTTTCGGCGTATTCTTCCAAATTATTTTCATCAATACTGCAGATTGCATCATAAATATCAGAATTTTTCATCTATATCATCCTTTGTAAAATCGGTCAGTTTTTTACGGATTGAGGTTAATTTCTTTCGCACATAACCACTTCTCAAACCGAGCTGTATTGCGGTTTCGCCGGAAGTTTGACCGTAATAGTAGCGTGAAATGAATATTGTTCGTTCCGTTTGTGAAAGTTCTTTCAGAAACGAATTAAGAATAAGATTTATTTGTTCCTGAGAAAATGCGGTGTCATTCCGGAAGCATAAACGAAGCTCATCCAATACCTTGCATTTTGCATCAAAAATCTCATCTGTGCTTACACCGAAAACATTTGCTATGGCTTCAAGCATTTTATAATCGGGATTGCGTTTACCGTTTTCCCATTTTGAGACAAGTTCCCTTGAAACAAAGAGTTTTTCTGCGAGTTCATCCTGACTGAAACCCGCATTTTTACGCAGAAAAGCAATTTTTTGACCGGTCTGCAAAATTCTCATCTCCCCTCTGCAATAAAATAATAACATATTTCACTTCAAAATAAAGGTACAAATTGTTACCGCATAAAAGTAAAACCTGCCGCAGAGCATAGCTTTACGGCAGGTTATATAAAAAATTAAAAAACAAACGCAACCAGAATATTCAGCGCAACACACATTACCAGCATCGCCCACCACTGACCGCTGTGTTGTAAATTTAAAAGATAATCTTTTGCTCTCTGCTTGCGGTGCCACATAATAAACAGCAGTTCGGTGAGCAGATACGGTATGCCGCCCGTAAACACAAGCACAAACGGCGAGAAGCCGCCGATAAGTAAATCCACAACAAATAAAGCGACACTTAAAGTGAAGTAAATAATCAGAACCGCGGTTCTGTGGTCGCCCTTTTTGAAGCGGTCAAAGCTGATTTTAATGGTGCAGGCGTAAATGAGCATAAACACCGTCATAAGCCTTGCCGCCGACAGCGAACAAAGAAGAATGAATACAAGCGGAATAAGATTAAACAACGGGCGTTCAATGCAATCCATAACAAAATTATTAAGCTTTTTGCCTTTTTCATCGCAAACATATTCATATATATTTATGAGCAGCAGGCAAATGAAAATCGCAAACATAATAACCGTTACTTTTGTTTCATACTCTTTAAGCGGTGCAAATAAACCGTTCAAGTCAACCGAATTATTAAGCTCTGCGACAACATTGCGGCACAGTACAAATCCGAGCGCCGTGCCGAAGCCGCCGACTGCACCGAGAGTGAATTCCATAAGTTTCCATCCGCCGACATATTGATTGAGTTTACCGAACAGCATTTTGCCGTTTTTCATAGGAATTTCGGCTCTGTAAAATGCGAAAATAGCAATAATCCAGCCGACCGCGCCGAATACGATACCGAAGCCGAGCAGTACGAGTGAAAGTATATCTTTTGCAATAATTGCAGAAATAATCGAAACGACGATCACACCGATATTACTGCCCCATTCCTCCCTGCTTTCGTATGAAAAAGAGGTTTTCGGCATTTTATTTATAGTTAAATCTACCGGAGTATTGAATATTCTGTAACCGATAAACTGCGCCAACGGGCAAAGGGCGCAAAACAGAATAATATGCTTTACGCTGTATTTACCCGCCATAGCGGAAAAAGCTTTGCCGACTATTGCACCGAAAACGCCGAACCACACCGCACCCTTGAGTGCGAGTCCGCCAACACCTTTTTTCATATTGTGAACTGCGGGCGGCGGGTCGATAACATAGCTTATGGTATCGCCGTACGGCTCAATTCCGCCGAATGTCATACCGGCGAGGCCTGCGGCGGCAGGTATCCAGTAATACTGTGAGAGAGCATCGCCGGAGAACATTGCAAGTGTCAGCGCTATAAGAAGCCCCGGCAGCATTGCCCCCTTTTCACCGCCTATGATAGTGCCGCGCATACCCCAGCCGTAGCAGCCGGCAAGTGTGGCAACGGCTATGCAGATAATTGCTTGTGAAGCTGTCATAAAATCACCTAATTCAAGTAAGAATTTTTATTGGAACATTACCTCAAAACATCGGTTTTGGCAAGAATATACTTGCCCGCACACGGCAAAATGCATTTTATGCCGCCGTCGATTTCGGTGATATATTTACCTACCGCGAGCGCGTGCTCATTACGCCACATCTGTTCATCGGTGCGCCCCGCTTCGTAAAGATGCCCGAATATAACGGTTTTCGGCTTGAAATTACAATAGTATTCCGCTGCAAGCCGCGCTTTTTCATCACATTCTTTTTGCCGTGTGTTGTCATCTCCGAGCCATATATGAGCAAATAAAACATCAACATTACCGACGCCGTCTGCAATTTTCGGCGTGTAGTTGCGTATATCACCGGGTATGAGAATATCGGGCATCCCAACACCCGTAACATAATAGCCGAGTTCGGGCACTCCGTTTTCCGTTCCGGGGCGGTAATGGTCGCTTTCAAACGGCAGTATTTTCAAATCGCCGAATATTATTTCATTGCCGGGATTTGCAATGATAATGTTTTCGGGCTTTATTCCGTATTGAACAGCGGTTTCATAAATAAAATACGGAATAACCCATTTCAAATTCAAATCTTTCAGCAGCGAAACCGTCTGATATTCAAAATGGTCCGCATGAGCGTGAGTTATAAGCATAACATCAACATCGTGCATCTTTTCTTTTAGAATTCCCCTGCAATCGGAAAGCTGTGCCGCATTGCGCAAAGCGACATCAACCGTCCAGTTAACACCGCGGCTTTTGAAAAGGTAACTTGATGACTGAATAAGGGCAAAATTCTCTTTTGAGCCGTTTTCATAAATCTTAAAGCAATCCGCAAGTCTTTTGCTGAAATTCTCGCGTATATCATCGTAAACAAATGCATACGCAGGCAAAGCGCTGCGGAGTGCAGCCGTGCTGATTTCAAATGCCTCAAGCGGCTCGTAAAGACCGTTGAATCTGTTTTGTTCAAGCTCGATATTATAGACACCGTAATATTCAAAAGAAAACTTTTTAATATACTCTTTAAGCGGCAGCTCGTTTTCACCGAGCGGGAAATGTGTGGTGCCGCCGCGCAGAGCGTGAATATGGGTATGTATGATTCTTTTGGTAAAATCATCGGGAAGCACTGCCGACGGAACTTGGGAGCTGTACCAGCAGAAATGCCCCATATCAAAGCAAATGCCGATTTCATAACGGTTTACCTGTTTTACGATTTGCGTTACAAGAGCCACGCTGTCGCCGAAGCTGTCATCGGGCAGAAGCCTGTTATTTTCAAGTGCAATTCTCACGGGCAGATTATTTTCCGCGATATAATCGGCAATATCCGTAAGAACTTTTACATTATCGCAAGGCTCGGGGTGAACGGTAACCACAAGCTCGCGCTGCCGAAGATTCTTAAGCACCTGCGAAAGCGGCGTAAATATATCGCTTACGGCATTTTCGGGGTTACGGATATCGCCGTGCACGGTAACATTGAAGCCGTTATCCCACAAAAGCTCTGCCGCTTCCAAAGCCTTTTCGGGTGAATTGTCGGCACGGACGGCTCGAAGCTCCGCGCTTTTAACACCGAAATCTTTGAGCTTATTCAAAAGAATTTCCGTTCCGCCGAAAAACTCTGTTATAAGTCCGTTAAAAAACGGAAGTGAAACACCTATCAAAATACCACCCGCCAAGAATTATCTTTATTAAAATTCTACCACAAAGCTGAATAATAAACAAGAAAAATCCCGAAACATTACGGAATTGGGATTTTGATTTTTTCGGCAATAATCTGACTTTCAGATGTTATTGTTCGCTGCTGCAAGCGCCGATTTCTTTTTCTTACGCTTCACGCCGATTACTGTTATACCTATGATTACCGCAAACAGCAATATACAGATTATGATAACTGCAGGCAGGTTTTGCCCGCTGAAAACCGAAGCCGCAAAAGACAGAACATTCACATAATTCTTCGGGGAAATTGTATTCGTAGTGCTGTCCGCTTTCCACGTTACACCGATAACGGCAATATGCAATTGTTTATGATTGCGCACAATGAACCCCTGTGTTTCCGTCGCAGCGCTATTTTCTTTAATCATCATCTCACAACCTCTGATCAGTTGTATTTCTAATTCCGTGTTCCAAACCCGCAGCGGCAATATCCGCGCAGGGTTTTCGGGCGTTTCCGGTAAATGTGCCGCCACACCCTAAAAAAGCGCAGACGGTCCACCACATAAATATACAAAATAATTGTACCATATTTTATTGTAAAATCAAGGATTTAAGGCGTTTTTATGCCAAGTTTTGCAACACAATGTCCTTTACCCCAAAGAAAAACCCCGAGGAAAATCCTCGGGGTAAATGATATCGGTATGAAGTTATCTTTTTGAGAATCTGAGACCGTTGATACATAAGGGCTGAACCCCGCTTGAGACCCGAAAGTTTTATTCGGTGGGAAAATGAGGTTGACTTGATTATATCCAAATGTTATCATAATATAAAAATTAGTTATATACACATTTATTTTTTGAAATGCGACTTATTCTGTTAAGAACAAACGAAAGGATGAAACCGAATGAAAAAAAGTCTGTTTTCCGTTTTCAACGATAAAAGACTGTTCCCCGTATGGTTTGCGGTACTTGCCGCGGCATTCATTTACGGACTTTACGCTTTTTATTATACCTTCCTTGACTGGACTGAGCTTCTGCTTGTCGGACTGAACAGTGTACTTGCAGGCGCGTGCTTTGCGGGCGGCGTTTTGCTGTGCTCTTCCGCGAAAAAAGGCAGAGAGCTGAAAACAGGGAAAAAAGTGTTGATTTTTGCAGGAGGACTCGTGCTTTTTGAGGCTCTGCTCTTTGGCATTCTCACTGTTGTAAATGTGGGCGGACTGCATAACCGCAAGGCGATATACACCGCATACGCAGTGATAACCGTGATGTTTACCGCAATGTCGATGATTCTTTTCATCCGTCTTTCAAAGTCGGTACATAAGTCGCACAACACGATTCTAGCGGCTCTTTGCATTCCTGCTTTGCTTGTAACGGCGTGGCTTCCCGTAAGAAATGACATAAAATACTGGTATTTTGACATAATGTCCTCGGGCGAGGTTACATTCGCGCCGATTACGGCAAAAG
>JAZUJG010000213.1:0-1966 GCA_045642645.1 Acutalibacteraceae bacterium
CTGCTCGTAATAAGTTCGCTGCTTACATACACAACATCACCCACGGATCTTACGGACGGTGTCGAAAAACTTCTTTCACCGTTGAAAGTATTTAAGGTGGATGTTCAGACCTTCGGAACTATGACGACAATCGCGCTGCGGTTTATTCCCACGCTTATTGATGAAATCGACAGAATTATGTCCGCACAGAAGGCCCGCGGTGCCGATTTTGAAAACGGCGGTCTCGTTAAAAGAATAAAAGCGCTGTTTCCCATATTTATTCCATTATTCGTTTCTGCATTGAAGCACGCTTATGAGCTTGCCGATGCCATGCTTTGCAGGTGCTATACGGGCGATAAACGCACAAGAATGCGCGTTATGAAATTCAGCTGGCGCGATCCTGTCGCTGCGCTCGCGGTGGTTGCCGTTTGCGGCGGAGCGATAGCGCTGAATATAATTTTTCCGCATCTTATTTAACAGGTGAGTTATGAGAAATCTATTGTTTAAAGCCGCATTTGACGGCTCTGTGTTCCACGGCTGGCAGCAGCAGGAAAATGCCGTCACCGTGCAGGGCGAATTGCGCAGAGCGTGGCAGGAGCTTACAGGCGAAAATCCCAATATCATCGGCTGCAGCCGAACAGATGCAGGCGTTCATGCAAACGAGTATTATTTCAGTGTTAAAACCGAAAGTACCGTTCCGTGCGAAAAGTTCCCGATCGCGCTTTCATCGGCAGGCTTGCCGGGGGAGATAGCTCTCTATTCCTGCCGTGAGGTCGATGCCGATTTCAATGCACGCTTTAACTGCGTGAAAAAAGAATACAAATATGTCATTGAAAATACCGCTGTCCATTCGCCGTTTCTCTATAAACGCGCTTATAACTGCCCATATGAAATGAATGAAAAGCTTATGAACGATGCGGCGCAGTTCTTTCTCGGTGAGCACGATTTTTCGGCATTCTGCGCATCGGGCGCCGAGGTCTTGTCCAAGGTGCGTGTAATATACTCCGCAAGCGTTGAACGGGTAGGCGATACAGTTGAATTCAAAGTTTGCGGCAACGGCTTCCTTTACAATATGGTGCGTATTATGGCAGGCACGCTTATATATGTAAATAACGGTAAAATACAAGCCGAATCAATTCCCGAAATAATCGAAAGCAAAGACCGTACCCGCGCGGGCATAACCGCCGTGCCGGACGGATTATATCTCAATAAGGTTTATTACGGAGGTGGTGTCCTCGATGAAAATTAAATTTACCGAACTTAACAGCGGTTATAAAGGTGAAAAACGCACCGCTCGCTTTTCACAAAAGACGAGGGCGAAAATTATAATTGCAGCCGTTTTGATACTCTCATTTGTTACGGTGTTTTTACTTGCGGAATTCGGCGTAGTTCCCCTGGGCGCGCTTGCCGCAAAGACCGTATCTAAAATATCGGGCGACGAAAAGAATTTTCCGCTGTCGATAAATACCGATTCCACCAAGTGCATAAAGCTTATAGGCGATAATATACTTGTTCTCACCACGGAAAATTACACGGTCTATTCACCTTCGGGCAAAGAGGTGTATTCAAAGCCCCATACCTTTGCCGAGCCTGCCGTGAGTATTGACGGCGAACGCGGTGTGGTTTATGACAGAAGCGGTACGGGCTTTACGCTTATAACCGATAAAAAAGAAGTCTATTCCGGCGAAACAACAAACAATATTTTGACTGCCTGCTACGGCGAAAACGGCAATTACGCGCTCGCTACATATTCCGACAGTGCAACTTCGGAGCTTGCGGTCTATGATGAGAATAACGCATTGGTATTTAAGTGGCAGTCGAATTATGACCGAATCGGCGCGGTCGCACTTTCCGATAACGGTAATTATGCAGGAGTGGCCGCAATTGGTGCCGAAAACGGCGATATTTATACTAATATAGTACTTTTCGGCTTTGAGTATAACGAACCGCTTAAGTCGGAGGCGGTCTTAGGAAGACAAGGTAGAGA
>JAZUJG010000214.1:0-8459 GCA_045642645.1 Acutalibacteraceae bacterium
TGCCCGAAAACGACCTTGTGGATGTTGCATTCAAGGCAAACGGCTGCAAATGCGGCAGATTTTCGTGGGACCCGATGCTTGTTTTAACTGCAATAATCAATGACGAGGCGGCAGCCGATTACGATACCGTGCGCGGTATTGCCCATGTGGATGCCGAAACGGGCTATGACACCTTTACCGAGGATGAAAACGGCACTCACGCCTACCTTGTGCAGCGCCTTAAAAACGAGGAATACGCCGCCGTTATTGATGAATTACTTGAATATGAAAATTAAACACATTTACGAAGATGACTACGGCTGCGAGGAAAGCGAGATTATTTACTGCATAGTCGAGCTTGAGGATGAAAACGGCACAACCTCCACAGTGCGCGTTCCCGACAGATTTCTTAAAGAAAACGACCTTAATACAGGCTCTTGCTGGAACGGAGAAATACAATGAATTACACCGATTATGTAAATGTTTTTCAGGGCTGCGGCGAAATAGATTTGCCGAAGCCCGAGGGTATAGCGGCAAAGTGGTTTTTTATTAAAGCCGGCTGCGGCAACACAAGCCCTGCGGCGTGTGTGCCGTTCGGCGCAATGAGCGCCGCACCGTATTCTGGCGGCTACCCCACCGGCTACGGCAACCACAAACCGAACAGCCATTCGCGCCCGCCTAAATTTGAGGGCGGCAATGAGCTTATAGGCTTCGCGCACCTTCAGCAAAGCGGCACGGGCGCAATAGGCTACTACTACAATTACGCCGTAACCGTTCCGAAATACGAAAACTCACCTTTCAGGCGCGCCCCGAAAAATGAGCATGCTCAACCCGGTTACTACACCTGCGAGCTTGAAGATATAAAGTGCGAGCTGACCTCGTGCGAGCGTGTTTCGCTGCACCGCTACACCTTCGGCAAAGAAAACGGCATAATAACCGTAGATTTCGGTAATAACGGACTTAATATCCCCGATATCGAGCGTGCTCAAGCCGAGGTTTTGAGCGTTTCGGCAAACGGCAGCACCGTAACCGCATCCGCGGTAATCGAGGGTGTTTCGCTTTATTTTGCCGTTACTGCCGACTGCGAAGCGAGCGTTTGCGAAAACGGCGCAATTTTCAGGGTGAACGGCAAAACCGCAAATTTAAGCGTTTCAATTTCACTTAAAAGCGAAGAACACGCCCTTGCCCTTGCGGAAAGCCGCAGAGATTTTGACGAAGTAAAGGCGTACGCCGCAAAGAAATGGGAAGCCGAGCTTTCAAAAATCAAAATCGAAACCGCCGATACTAAAATTAAAGAAATATTCTATTCAAACCTTTACCATTCATTCATAAAGCCCGGCGACTGGTCGGGCGACGGCTTCATTTATGACGGTAACTATCCCCTTGTTGCCGATTTGAACACGCTTTGGGATATGTATAAAACCGCCCTGCCGCTTATACTCGCGGTAAACCGCGATATAGGCGAAAAGACGGTTGAAACACTTATGCGCTTATGCGAAACGCTGAAAGTTATGCCGAACAGCTTCGGCATTTCCGACGAATACAAGGAGCCCACGGCGCAGGCGCGTATGCTCGGCACCTATGTACTGCTCACCGCCTACCGCTACGGCTACAAAATTGATGTTGAGCGGATGATAAACGTCATAAAAACCGACCTTTATGCCGCAAACAAGACCGATTTCACCGTTGACGGCAAATGCGGCTCGCACACGTGGCTGCTGGATATGGCGGATGCCTGCGCACTGACTGCGCAGGTCGCAAAAGAAAACGGCGACACAAAAACCGCCGCCGAGCTTGCCCCCTTTGCCGCACTCTGGCGCAGGGCATATTCAGCCGAAACCGGACTTTTGGGCAACGATTCAAGCTACTATGAGGGCACATTATACAATTACTCATTTCGTCAGATGGTCGAAATGGATGAGCGCATAAAGCTTGCGGGCGGCAGTGAGAATTTTGTCAGACTGCTTGATAAATTCTTCGGCTACGGCGCAGAGGACACCGTTCAGCCCACAGACCCGTTTAATTATGCCCCCGTTGCCGAGGGCATAAAGCTCGGCAGATTTGAAGGCTTTAATAACGAATCCGACACAGAATCGCCGTTTTCATATATTTATGCCGGCAGGCATGACCGCACCTGCGAAATCGTGCGCGCGGGTATGAAATATATGTTTACCACGGGCAGAGGCGGCATCCCCGGCAACAACGATTCCGATGCGCTTTCATCCTACTATGTGTTTATGGCGCTCGGTATTTTCCCCGTTGCGGGGCAGGATCTGTTCCTTATAGGCTCGCCGTTTGTTGACAGTGCGCTTGTTTCGCTCTTTAACGGCAACACTCTGAACATTAAGGTCAACAACAATGCCGATGAGAATATTTATGTGGAATCCGTAAAATTCAACGGCAGAGAGCTTGCCGATTACCGCATAAGCGCAAAAGAGCTTCTCGGCGGCGGAAACCTTGAATTTGTGATGGGATAACACTTCGTTTAATGAATAACGAATAACGAATAATGAATAATTTCGGGGCGCGAAGCGCCGATTATTCGAGTTTTCGGTTTTCAGTTTTCAGTTTTCAGAATGCGAAAATTCGGAGGAAATTGTACGGGCAGCACCCCGTGACGCCCGCTTTGCCTTTCGGTTTTCCGATGCGCAAATTCAGAACAATCGGTACGGGCAGCACCCCGTGTCGCTCGAGTCAATCGCCCGGCGATTGACAGATGAAAACCACATATATTGCAAAACCCGCGCTGATTATACGAAATCAACGCGGTTGCCTTTTGCCCTTCGGGCAAACCGGCTGCCACAGTGTGGCACCCCTACAAATTTCTCCGAATATCCGCGGTCAAAACCGCAGGGTAATGGCAAATTCCTCCGAATATCCGTGGTTTTTGATTGGAAAAATGAGAACGCCACTTATGGTTTCCCACGCGAAAATCAAGAACGAATCGTACGGGCAGCACCCCGTGCCGCCCGGGTCAATCGCCCGGCGATTGACAGATGAAAACCGCATATACCACAAAAACCGCGCTGATTACCAAATCAACGCGGTTTACTTTTTCCATATTTGTAAAGCGAGGCGGCGAGCTGCATATTCTGCATACTTGATGCCGAATAGGAAACCGCTCCCCACGCATCTTTTAAGGCTCGGGAATCCGTTGTATTTCATCGTTTCTCAACAAATTGTCATAAGAAAAATCATATGGATGTGCTGTATCAGTACTGTTTATAACATCAAGCAAATCAAATTTCGGTCTATATAAAACAGCGGGAGAGCAAATAAAATTAATAATAATCGCCGGATTTTTATAACAGTAACAATAGTCAATGTATATGTATCGTTTACCGTCATATATTAAACAAGATTGATCAGTGTTTTCAGGCAATCCGAGTAAGTATGGTTGTTCGTATTTATATGTCTGAATCGGAGAAAAGGCATAATTTACGCTTCCGCATTTACCGATAACATAATTATCTTCTATTTCAAGTCCATCCTCAAAAGGATCTCCTGTACAAACATAAATCCATCCGCATATTTTTTTTGATTCAAATTGATAAGTTCCGTCATCAATATTAATTGATTCAAATACACTTTCTATATTTTTTTCTTTGTACTTCGGTTTTAACGTGAAATTGCAAAAAGATGCGGCAAACAATAGTGCCGATAATGTGCAAAAAGCAATATAGCGTATGTATTTTTTGTTTTTGTTTTTTATAGATATTATTAACCTTATTACTGTTACAAACATAAAAACAGTAAGAGTAATTAAATAAATTAATCTGAGAAACCAAAATATCATAAACTGCTCTCCTATGTTATGTCAGAATTTTTTTATATTTGGCGACAATGGTTTTCAGAATTGAAATCGTAGCTTCAGCTGTCAAACCGACTTGATTTGTTCGATCTTTTGCAGAATCGGTTTTATCAAACGGAACCAGATGCGACCAAATTGTATGAAAGAACTGTACCTGTTGCGCCGAGGTAGTCGGTGCTGTCGGCGTTTATGAAGCGGCATATCTGCGGGTCATAGTAACGGCTCTGCAGGTAGTACATACCTATATCATCATCGCAGTAACAACACCGTTTGTTTTCACGGTATTATTATACCGCATCCCGTCAACATCGTAGGTGTATTTTATACTCTTGCCGCCCTTGGTGTAGCTTGTAAGCTCGCGCCCGCGCCGGGTCAGCGCCGCGCCGAGGTATCCGGAAGTGGATATTCCAAAGCAATGGGACAATCTTTGAATTTCAGAAAAACGGTATAAGTACCGGTATCTTCTCTCCAAGATTCGTCAATAAGCTTATCGTACAACGCTGCATCTAAATCCTGCAAATTGCCGTTTAGTATACAATCAACGATAACCGCAACATCAATTTCATCGTTGATATTGTTTTCGTACTCGGTATTAAGAGAAAACCAAACACCGTCGAATGCATCGGCGCTTATTTCCGGAACGGTAAAATCCATATCAACATATTTAATATTTAATGAACTGTCTTGCGGATTATAAATAACAAATGCATTATTCGGATCGTAATCGGTGTTATATGGTGTTATGTAATTGAACGGAGGTAAATAATCCTCCGAAAAGCTCCCGAATAAAATGCGTTCTTTTTTTACTTCTTTTGTCCAATTACCGGGAGTTATAAGCTCATAACCATCCGATAAAATTTCCGTTGCCGATAAGTCTATATACGTTTTACCGTTCCATTGAATATAAAAATCAAGTTCTCCGGGCACTTCAATAGCCTTTGCCGTGCTTTGCGAATTGAACACGGTTACAGTTACTAAATATGCAGCAATAATCAGAATAAGCAAGAGTAAAACTTTCTTCTTCATTGGTTTCACCTCTTATAACATATAAGTTGGTATCGTTGTGTTCTCAATTTCATTATATTTTTTCCATATCGGAAAGTCAATAGAAAATTAAAATTAACAATTTCGCAATTCAACCCGAAAGTTTGAGCGGGCGGCACGGTGAGCCTCCCCTGCAAATATCCCTAAATATATGCGACAAAAGAGGTCGGAACTTTGAGCATTTCGCTCTGATTCCGACCTCTTTGTTATATTCATTCTATCGTTTCAATATCGTACGGGGTGGTCTGGTACACAAAGTAATTGAGCCAGTTTGAATACAGCAGGTTTGCGTGCGAGCGCCAGGTGACGAGCGGCTCTTTCGTCGGGTCGTCATCGGGGAAATAATTCTTCGGCACCTGAATATCAATACCCGCATCCACATCGCGCAGGTATTCGTTTTTAAGTGTATCGGGGTCATATTCCGAGTGCCCCGTAACGAAAATCTGCTTGCCGTTTTCTGTGGTGGTTATGTAAACGCCCGCCTCCTGTGACGAAGCAAGAATTTTCAGCTCCGGCACTTTTTCTATATCCTCGCGCAAAACGGTGGTGTAGCGCGAATGCGGCACGCTGAATTCATCGTCAAACCCTCTTAAAAGAATAGACTTTTTATATTCCGCCTTGTGCTTATAAATGCCGAACAGCTTTTCACCGAGATCGCGTTTTTTGAGCCCGTAATGGTAGTAAAGCCCTGCCTGCGCGCCCCAGCAGATGTGGAATGTGCTGGTTACATGGGTTTTGCTCCACTCCATAATTTCACAAAGCTCATCCCAATACTCGACTTCTTCAAACGGTATTTTCTCAACGGGCGCGCCCGTAATTATCATACCGTCGAATTTGCGGTGCTTAACATCATCAAATGTCTTGTAAAACGCAAGCAGATATTCCTGCGTAACATGCTTTGACTGGTGTGTTTTGGTGTGTATGAGCTCAAGCTCTACCTGCAGCGGTGAGTTGCCGAGAAGGCGCGAAAGCTGTGTTTCGGTCTCCGTCTTTTTGGGCATAAGGTTCAAAACAAGTATTTTGAGCGGCCTTATATCCTGCGTTATGGCGCGTGTATCCGTCATAACGAATATATTTTCATCGGCAAGTGTTTTTACCGCAGGTAATTCATTTGGAACTTTAATAGGCATTTTAAATATTCACCTTTCAGTCGCCGAGCGCCTGCTTTATGTCGGCAATGAGGTCCTCTGCATTTTCAAGACCGCAGGAAAGTCTTACAAGGTCGCCGCTTACGCCTGCGGCAATCAATTCTTCATCGTTCATCTGGCGGTGCGTTGCGCTTGCGGGGTGCAGGCAGCAGCTTCTTGCATCGGCTACGTGAGTTTCAATGGCGATGAGTTTAAGCTTTTTCATAAACTCCTCGGCAGCCTTTCTGCCGCCCTTCACGCCGAAGCTTACCACGCCGCAGCTGCCGTTGGGCAGGTACTTCTGCGCAAGTGCGTAGTATTTGCTTGACTCAAGACCGGAATAGTTCACCCAGCTGATTTTCGGGCTGCTTTCAAGGAAACGCGCAACGGCAAGACCGTTTTCGCAGTGGCGTTTAATCCTTACGTGCAGGCTTTCAAGTCCGAGATTGAGGTAGTATGCGCTCTGCGGCGACTGAACAGAGCCGAAGTCGCGCATAAGCTGTGCGGTGGCTTTTGTAATGAATGCGCCGCCGTTGCCGAAGCGCTCTGCGTAGGTAACACCGTGGTAGCTGTCATCGGGTGTGCAGAGTCCGGGGAACTTGTCGGCGTGAGCCATCCAGTCGAAATTGCCGCTGTCAACAATGCAGCCGCCTACTGCCGAGCCGTGACCGTCCATATACTTTGTGGTGGAGTGCGTAACTATATCCGCACCCCATTCAAACGGGCGGCAATTTACGGGAGTTGCAAATGTGTTATCTACAATAAGCGGAACGCCGTGAGCGTGAGCCGCCTTTGCGAATTTTTCAATATCAAGCAGGGTAAGTGCGGGGTTTGCTATGGTTTCACCGAATACGGCTTTGGTGTTCGGTCTGAATGCGGCGTTGAGCTCTTCCTCGGTGCAGTCGGGGGAAACGAAGGTGAAATCAATACCCATTCTTTTCATAGTGACCGAGAAAAGATTGAATGTGCCGCCGTAAATGGTGGAGCTTGAAACAACGTGGTCGCCGCAGGAGGCTATATTGAATACCGAGTAGAACGATGCCGCCTGACCGGAGCCTGTGAGCATAGCGGCAGTGCCGCCCTCAAGCTCTGCGATTTTAGCCGCCACCATATCGCAGGTGGGATTCTGCAAACGCGAATAGAAGTAGCCGTTTGCTTCAAGGTCAAAAAGCTTGCCCATATCCTCGCTGGTATCATATTTAAATGTGGTGCTCTGAATTATGGGTATCTGACGGGGCTCGCCGTTACCGGGAGTGTAACCGCCCTGCACACACTTTGTTTCGATTCTGTAATCACTCATATTTATCAATCCTTTCGGTTAGTTAATTTATTCAGCCTTAACGGCACAGGGCTTGCCTATCCACATATCCTCCCATTTTTTGCCCGCAATCTTTTCTATGCGCGCCTTTTCTTCGTCGGATACGGTACATTCGCCCGTGTTGTGTTTTTCTTCTATGATTTCTTTTATCAGCTCGTGGTCGCGCTTCGTCATGGTGTAGCGGAATATCGACAGCACACAGAAGAACGCGAGAATTGCCGGAATAATGGCATAATCGAGCCTTAAACCGAATGTGGTAAGCGGCTTCTGCAGTTTGGGGTCCTTTATATTCGGGTCGTAGCCGAACCATTCAAGCGTTTGCCCGACCGCGTAGCCCATAAAGCTGCTGACGGCTTTTTTGCAGAATGTGCTGAATGTGGAAATCACACCCTCGCGGCGCCTGCCGGTAATAAGCTCGTCAACATCGGTGACATCGGGCTCTATATTTTCATAAACAAAGCCGGGGCCGGAGAAGCCGAAATTATAGCATATAGCCGAAAGCACAATCACTATGTACTTAATGACCTTGGGCGTGCCGTAGCTCAAAAAGCCGTTTGCCGCAATACCCACCACCATAAGCGGACCGAGTATTTTGCCGCAGGCGGTTTTGCCCTTGTAACGCGTAATCACATAGTTTACGGGCGAGCCGGAAAACTCTGCTATACCCGAAATGATGTTCATTGAAATAAAGATGTTGTAAGTATCGGTAACACTTACCATAAAATACTGGTCTGCGTAGTTGCAGAAGTATTTGCTCATTGAATAGAAAAGCGAAATTATGAAATACTGCCTGAATGCGCGGTTTTCAAACACACTTTTGTATTCATTGAAAAAGTATTTGTAATCAAAAGGCTCGTTGTGCTGACCGAGCGATGACGGCTCCTTTGTTTTAAAGTAGCAAAGGAACGGTGACCACGAAAACCAGAGTGCGAGCACTATGCCGACCATGGCATAATTCGGTCTGTCTGCGGCGGACGGTGTCGGCAGAGCCGTGAGCGCGGTTTTAATATTGAAGCCGCTTAACGCAAGTGCCGTAAACACATACGATGAGACCTGCCCGACGGAGTTCATGGCATATTCCACAATTTTGTACTGCGTGCGCTCAAAGTAATGGGGCGCGACCGTGGGCAGCATAGCGGTGTGCGGTATGCTCATAACTGTCATAAATGTACAGTACATA
>JAZUJG010000215.1:0-5034 GCA_045642645.1 Acutalibacteraceae bacterium
TGCCACCGAAAAACAGATTAAAACGCTTTTGAAATAGGAGGCTGAATTATGAACATTCCCGAACTCATAAAAATGAACAACGGCAAGTGTGTTGCAAACACCGCCGACCTTGAACTGCGCCGCAAGGAGCTGCTTGAGGTGCTCGCACACGAGGAATACGGCATTATGCCCGAAGCTCCCGCGTATGTAAAAGGTGAAGTTGTTAAAAGCGTAAGCACCTTCTGCGGCTTCGCAAATCTTGAATTTATCAACCTTACTTTCCCCACACCGAATGGTGATTTTACTATGCCCGTAAAGCTTTTTGCTCCCGCAAACGGCGAAAAAATGCCGGTTATGATACATATCAACTTTAACGATAACCCCTACGACAAATATCATCCCGCCGAGGAAATTTTCAGTAACGGCTACGCTCTCGGCATAGTTTACTACGGCGATGTTACATCCGATGACGGCGATTTTACCAACGGAATTGCCGCACAGTACCCCCGCCGCAACGACGGTACCGATTGGGGCAAAATCTCAATGTGGGCGTGTGCCGCAAGCAGATTTATAGATTATCTCTGCACACGCCCCGATATAGATTCCGAAAATATCGCCGTAGCAGGTCATTCGCGCCTCGGTAAAACGGCTCTGTGGTGCGGCGCGAACGACACCCGCGTTAAGCTTGCCTGCTCAAACGATTCCGGCTGCTCGGGCGCTTCGCTTGAACGGTATAAGCTCGGCAACTGCGAGCATTACAACCAGATTTACGACAGGTTTCCTTACTGGTTCTGCGAAAACTTCAAAAAATACGGCGATGCACCCGAAACCGCACCGTTTGACCAGCATTTCCTTATAGGCGCGTGCGCACCGCGTTATGTTGCGGTCGGCAGCGGCGAGCTTGATGAATGGGCTTGCCCCCCGAGCGAAAAGCTCTGCTCACGGGAGGCGGCAAAAATATGGGAAGCCGCAGGGCTTTCGGGCTATTCCGAAACCCCCTCGGACGATGCACATATCGTTTACCACGTTCGCAAGGGCGGTCATTTCTTCAGCCGCACGGACTGGATAGAATATATGAAATTCTTTAAGAATATACTGTAAAAAATAAATGTAGCGGGCGGGAAATTTAAGGTTTCCCGCCCGCTCTGTTTGTCGGTTATTTATCTGTCAGCGGTAAGCATACCGTTACCTTGAACATATCGCCGTCAATCGAAATGTCGAAGATACCGTTTTGAAGCTCGGTAAAGCTTCGCGCTATCGAAAGTCCGAGTCCGCTGCCGTCCGTGGTGCGCGAATTGTCGCCGCGCACAAAACGCTCGGTAAGCTCGTCGGGGGAGATGTTCAGCTTTTCGCGGCTCACGTTTTTCATTGAAAAACAGCCGTAGGCTTTGTCTTTATAAACATCCACATAAACTCTCGTTCCCGTAAGGGAATATTTTTTTGCGTTTGAAAAGAGATTGTCGATTATTCTGAAGGTGTGCTGCGAGTCCGCAAGCACGCCTATATCGCTTTCGTGCTGGGTGAGCACAAGCTCCAAGCCCTCGTTTTCAAGCACATCGCTGTTTTCGCCCACCGCCTGCAGTGCAAGCTCCGAAAGGTTTACGGGTGTCAGCGTCATTTTTATGTTGCCGGAGGTCGCCTTGCTCGCTTCTGTCAGGTCCTCAATAAGCCTTTTGAGCTTCGTTGATTTTTCATCAAGTATGTCAAGGTATTTTGCCTTGTCCTCCTCGGTGCAGTTGTCAAGCTTCAAAAGCGAAATGTAGTTTATTATCGAGGTGAGGGGAGTTTTCAGGTCGTGCGAAACATTTGTAATAAGCTCGGTTTTCAGCTTTTCGCCCCTGATTGCCTCGTTCACCGCATTTTCGTTTATGCTCCTGCAGTCGTCAAGGTCTGCGACAAACGGACGAAGCTCCGTTACAAATTTATCGCGGTCGATCACTGCATTGTAGTTACCGTTTTTAAGCTCTGCCGCAAAGTCGCCGAGCTTGCCGACGCCGTCAAGGAATCTGATGGCGAATATCAGACAAATGAAATTGAAAATAAAGCCGATGCCAAGGCAGGGGATGATTAATTCATAAAATGACGAGCCCGGCAACAGAATCATAAAAGTAATGAGAATTGCATTCACCGCGGCAAAAATCAAAATCTTTATCGCTATGGATTTCGGCATTTTTTTGCGACCGCGCAGCGCATTGTGATTTGATTTTACGCTCTTGTAAATTTCCGTAACCAAAAAGCTCAGCAGGAAACGGCGCGAGAATGTGCCGCAGTCGCCGTTGCGCTTAACATACATGGCAAAGTCGCATATTGCGAGCGAAATCACCGCCACCGGCACAGCTGCAAGCACAAGCAGAGTTTTGTCGGTAATCACCGCGAAAATATTGCCGCCTCCGAAAAACTCACCGGGGAACAGGTCGCAGCTCACAACTAACACAAACCACGCACCCGCAAGCACGATTACCGCCGCATTAAACAGTGCTTTTATAATGAACGGTATTTTATCGCACCAAATAAGCCTTGATGTGCCGTCCTCGCGCTTGCCGCAAAGGCAGACAAGCAGTATCAGTAAAGCGGTGCTTACAAGCGCAAACGCCGCCGTTAAGCCAACTCCGTTTGTTTTAGCGGTGCGCACGGTGTTGTACTCGCGCAGTATGTTTGCGTATTCGTCACCTTTTTCGGGTACGGCATCAATTTTAAGGTAAACAATTTTGTCCTCAAAGCTTTCGGTCAGGTTGTTTATTTCAAATATTCCGCCGCTGTTTGCATTTATAAAATCCGAAAACCACATCGGATTGGGTACTTCGATTTCGGGCGTAAGCCGCTTTTTGCCGTCAAATACAAGTGAATAGCAGGCGTTTTCATTTATATCTTTTTTGAATCTTTCGATATCCGTTCCATCCGGCAGATTTGTCTGCACAAACTTACCGTCAAGACTGCTCACATAAAAATGCAGGTTTTTGTTGTGATTGTTAACGGTGTTGTTCAGGTAAACGGCTTTTGCATCTTCATAAGCCATACGGATTGTGTTCTCGCAATTTTGGGCAAGGTCTGCCTTGATTGTTTCGCGGCTCGTCGCATCGGAAACATATTTAAAAAGCTCCGTTCTCAAAGCGACATAGTCCGCTTCCCATTCGTAATATGAGTCGTACTTTTCATCGATATTGAAAATATCGTCGGTATTATAGGGGAGTGTTGTTGCAGGTACGGTGAATTCTTCATATTCGTAGGATTCTTCGAGTATTTCTTCATCGTATTCCTCAAAGTCATAGTCCTCGTTTACCTGCTGCGGCTTTAGCTGTTTGAGTTTGACTATGGTATCGTATATCTTCAGGCAGTACTCGGTGTTTTTCTCAAATGTTGCGGTTATCTGTGCAGCCGCGGGGCAGTGCTTTTTGTAGTCGCCGTATGAAAAATTCTGCGAATAGTCCATATCAAGCGGCATATTGTCAATGCGTATAATATCGCTTCTGAGCTGTTCGGCAAACGGTACACTCTGTGTAAGCGTGTATTCCTCGGGGTAAAAAACTTCCGCTCTTAAAGCGTAAAGTGTGCCCGCGCCGCTTAAGCCTGCAAAAATTACGGTGAATATCAGCACCGCCGCTTTAAGCAGGGGGTTGTATTCAGATTTTATCGATTTTGTAGCCAATTCCCCACACCACCTTTAAATATTTTGGCTCTTTAGGATTTATTTCTATTTTTTCGCGTATTCTTCTTATGTGAACGGTAACGGTTTTGTCGCCCGCCATACACGGTTCGCCCCAGACCGCCTCATAAATTCTTGCGGCTGAAAGTATGCAGCCGAGATTCTGCATAAGGTATTCCACAATTCCGTATTCGGTCGCGGTAAGGCGCACCGCTTCGCCGTCAACGGTTACCTCGTGCGCCACGGTATCAACGCACAGACCGCCATTTACTATAACGCCCTGCTTTTTTTCAAGACTGCCGAGTGAGGTGTAGCGGCGTATCTGACTTTTTACGCGCGCCGTCAGCTCAAGCGGATTAAAAGGCTTTGTAACGTAGTCATCCGCGCCGAAGCCGAGCCCCGTGATTTTGTCGGTATCCTCACTTTTTGCCGAAAGCAGAATTATCGGGATATTCCTGCTCTGCCTTATTTTCAGCGTGGTTTCAAGGCCGTCGAGCTCGGGCATCATAATGTCAAGCACCACGCAGTGCACCTCGTTCTTTTCGAGCAGTTCAAGCGCTTTTCTGCCGTTTTCTGCAAGCAAAACCGTGTAGCCTTCCATTTTCAAGTAAATTTCTATTGACCGCAGAATTTCTCTGTCGTCGTCACAAACAAGTACAGTGTTCATAATTTACCTCCTTGGCTCCATCATAAAGCGCCATAATTAAGAAAAAATACGGAAAATTATTAAGAAAATCTTACAATATACATATTTTCGCCGTAATGCGATATTTTCTTTTTTATTATAGCAGAATTTAACCCTATTTTACAACCTGCTTGCGACAGATTTTTTCGATGCCTGTCCTGTATAATAACGGTAAAAAAACGGGGGAGCTCGCCTATGACCGAAACAAAAATTCTGCACCGCACAAATGAAAAAAAGAAAACCTCTTTTCTCAAAACCGCCGCAATGTTTGCATTGTGTACGGTCGGCGGATTTCTTGCAAGCCTTGCCGGCATAAACGAGCGTTTTTCGCCGTTCGGTGTTGCGTTTGCCGCAAGCGTGCCCGAAAAATATATGCTTTTCGCCACCGCCGGCAGCGTGGTTGGCTGGTTTTTCACCTGCGGCTCGGTTACGGCGCTCAGGTATTCGGCATCGGTGCTCGCATTGTGCGTAATAATGTTTGCGCTCAAAGCCTTTAAAAATGTGCGCTCACATCCGGCAACGCCGGTAATATCTTCATTTGTGTGTATGCTTGCTACGGGGCTTGCGGTGGTGTTTGCCGCAGAGCACGATGCCACCAATATGCTTATCTGCTTTTCGGAAGCGTGTGTAAGCGGGGCGAGCGCGTACCTTTTCACCAAAAGCCGCGAAGCCCTTGCGTTTAAGGGGAGTTTAAGCACAATGACATCCAAAGAAGCAACGGCGGTCG
>JAZUJG010000216.1:0-2726 GCA_045642645.1 Acutalibacteraceae bacterium
ATGAGATACAACGCTTCGCGTTGGTGATATACAATTCCTTGCGGAATTGGTGATATACCGTTCTGCGAACGGATGATATGCAAGGCTTTGCCTTGATAAAAAAGCACTTGCTTCGGCAAGTGATTTTTTCAACGAAATAAATCCCTGCAGGATTTGTGAAATACGCTTCGCGCAAACGGAATTCATCACGCGCAAGCGTGAATATCCGGCAGTTGATGATATACAAAATTACGCCATAAAGCAAAAATCAACACCGCGCGGAACAGTATTCTGTGCGGTGTAATTTTGATTATTTTCCCGTAACTTTAATTTCACCATCTACATTAACGACTGAAATTTCGGTAACAGGTGCATCGCCGTTTTCAATAAGGATATTTGCGACCTTATCTTCAACGGTCTTTCTTATGGTGCGGCGAATATCGCGCGCTCCCCTGCCGCCATCCTCGGACATATCGGCAATAAGCTCGCAAACGCCGTCGCCTATAACAAGTTCAATGCCCTTATCTTTAAGCGGCTGACGGAATTCTTCAATAAGAATTCCGGAAATCTTAACAAGGTCATCGCGCGTGAGCGAATTAAATGTAACGATTTCATCCACCCTGCCGATAAACTCGGGGCGCAGGAATTCTTTGAGCGCTTTCAGGGATTTATCCTTTGATGCAGTATTTTTATCGGTATTGAAGCCGAGAGTGTTTTCTGCGACCTGACTGCCTGCGTTTGAGGTCATAACGATAACGGTATTTTCAAAGCTTACCGTTCTGCCCTGCGCATCGTTTGTTTTGCCCTCGTCGAGAATCTGCAAAAGGATGTTCATCACATCGGGATGTGCTTTTTCAATTTCATCGAAAAGCACGACAGAATACGGCTTTCTTCTGACTTTTTCGGTCAACTGCCCCGCTTCGTCGTAACCGACATAACCGGGCGGCGAACCGATAAGGCGCGAAACGCTGTGTTTTTCCATAAATTCGGACATATCGAGCCTTATAAGTGTTTCCGGTGTTTCAAAGAGTTCATTTGCGAGCTGCTTTACAAGCTCGGTTTTTCCGACACCCGTCGGGCCTACAAATATGAACGATGCGGGCTTTCTGACTGCGGAAATCTGCACTCTTGAACGGCGTATTGCGGCACAAAGCACCTCAACTGCTTCATCCTGACCGATTATTCTTGATTTGAGCTTACTCTCCAAATCGTTGAGCTTGCGCATATCGTTTTCGATTATCTTGGAGGTGGGTATTCCCGTCCAGAGATTTATTACCTTGGCGACATCCTCCTCGGTTACGCCGTTGTCATCGGCTTTGATCTTGACCTCGGCGGCTTCCTTCTGAAGCTGCATTTTTTCGGCTTTGAGCTTGGAAATCGCTTCGTAATCGGGGCCCGACTCCTCGGTGGTGGCAAGCAATTCTTCCTCCTGCTCGTCTATTTCACGAATACGGGTATTTATTTTTTCGTAATCGCTTATTGCAACATTGCGCAGATTTGCACAGGTGCAGGCCTCATCAAGCAAATCTATTGCCTTATCGGGCAAAAATCTGTCGTTTATATATCTTTCGGAAAGAATCACCGCACGGTACACGAGATTGTCGGATATTGTAACCTTGTGGAAATCCTCATAATACTGCTTTATGCCGAGAAGCATTTTATAGCAATCGGCAATAGAGGGCTCCTCAACCTTGACGGGCTGAAAACGGCGTTCGAGAGCGGCATCCTTTTCGATATGCTTGCGGTACTCATTGAATGTGGTGGCGCCTATTACCTGAATCTGACCGCGCGAAAGTGCGGGTTTAAGGATATTGGCGGCGTTCATTGAGCCCTCGGCATCGCCGGTACCGACAAGGTTGTGCACCTCATCGATAAAGAGGATGATATTCCCCTCCTCCTTGACTTCGTCAACAAGCCCTTTGATTCTGCTTTCAAACTGACCGCGGAACTGTGTACCTGCCACAAGCGCCGTAAGGTCGAGAAGGTGTATCTCCTTATCGGCAAGGCGTGCGGGTACATCACCTGCGGCGATTTTAAGTGCAAGCCCCTCTGCGATAGCGGTTTTGCCGACACCCGGCTCACCGATAAGGCAGGGATTATTCTTTGTTCTGCGGCAAAGTATCTGGGTAACTCTGTAAATTTCGGTTTCTCTGCCGATTATGCGGTCAATTTTACCCTCACGCGCATTGGCGGTAAGGTCGGTACAGAACTGCGAAAGGAATTTACGCTTGGTTTTTCTTTTTTTCTTCTTTTTTACGGTTTTGCCGTCGGCTTCATCGGTCTCGCCGTCATCCTCGGCATCGGTTGACTCCTTTTCGTCAACATTCTCCTTATCCTCGCCGCCTTTATTGAAAAGGTTCTGAAGAAACGGCATTGTGCCTGCACCGCCGGGCTGAAAGCCCTCGCCGTCGCCCATAAGGTCGCCGAACTGCTCGCTTACGGCTTCGAGGTCATCCTCGGTAATGCCCATATTCTGCATCATCTGCTTAATGGGCCCTATATTCAATTCTGTGGCACACTTGATGCAAAAGCCTTCCTGCGTGGTTTTTTCGCCGTCGACACGCGAAACGAAAATGACTGCGGGGCGCTTTTTGCATCTGCAACAAATCATATTATTCATCTATAACTCCTGAGGGGAAAAATTTTATTTAACTGCTTTTTTGGCATCGAAATGCTCTTTGAACTGACGCTTTGTTTCGGGCATATAGCTGAGAAATGCAACTAATGTAAGTATTGCCGAAATTACG
>JAZUJG010000217.1:0-6522 GCA_045642645.1 Acutalibacteraceae bacterium
GTCGGCTATTTCAAAAAAATCACGCCTCTGTCACTTCGTATGGGTGGCGAGCAGAAGCTCAAAGAGGGAGACCAAATCGTGTTTGAGGCACTCTCTCGAAATGCTGCGGAGCTGCTGTTCTTTACCGATAAATGTCAGGTATACAAAGCAAAAGCTTCGGATTTTGAGGATACAAAAGCAAGCGCACTCGGCGATTTCATACCCTCAAAGCTTGAATTTGAAAAGGATGAAAAGCCCGTTTATATGGCGCTCACTCTTGATTATAAGGGTTATATGCTTTTCTTCTTTGAAAACGGCAAGGTCGCAAAGGTCACTATGAACGGCTACGAAACAAAGACCAATCGCAAAAAGCTCATTAAAGCCTATTGCGACAAGTCGCCGCTTGTGGATGCTTTGTATATCCCCGAGGATACCGAGGTCGTGCTTACATCAACTTCCGGCAGGCTTCTGCTTGTTAATACCGGCGCAATCTCAGCCAAAGCTGCGAAAGATACAGCCGGCGTTAATGTGTTGACACTTAAAAAGTACCACAAGCTGCAATCCGCAAGGCTCTATAAAGAAGGGGAGTTTGCGAAACCCCATCGCTACCGCACCAAAACTTTGCCGGCTGCCGGTGCGACATTAAGTGCCGACGATACCGCCGAGCAGCTTACGCTTGAATAAAAAATCGGAACGGTAAAACCAAAAAAGTTTTACCGTTCCTGCGAATACCGCGGCAATGCCGCAGACGTTCAAAGGCATTGCCGCATCAGGTCATAACGGTGCCAAACGGCAGCACGCTGCATAGCGCAAAAAAGACCTCCGTAACGGCTGCGAAAGAACGCTTTTGTCATTCGCTGTAAGTATTATGCCCGCGTTTAATATTATTATGCGGCAATTCAAAAAAATATTAAAAAATTGAAAAAAACACTTGCTTTTTTTAATGTACTGTGGTAATATATTCGGGCATTCAAAAAGTATCGGTCCACGAAAGGATTGTTAATATGGCTACATTCGCATGGTATCATTTCGTTATCGGCGCATTCCTTATCGTTGCGTCAATAATCATCATCATAGCAGTTATGCTCCAGCAGAGTCAGCAGGAGGGTCTCTCCGGTGCTATCGCCGGCGGCTCCGACTCTTTCTTTGATAAAAACAAAGGCAGAACCGCAGAAGCTAAGCTTGCTAAAATAACAAAGTTCGTAGGCATCGCCTTTATGGTGGTTGCGCTCGGCGCAGTTGTCCTTTTTGCATTCCTCAACTAATCAAAAACCCTGCTCGCAGGGTAAATATGAGTTATTAGCTCAGTAGGCAGAGCACCTGCCTTTTAAGCAGGGTGTCCGGGGTTCGAATCCCCGATAACTCACCAGAAAGAACCGCCGAATAGGCGGTTCTTTCAATTAAATCCACCCTGCGGGTGGGCGAAATCGCCTTCGGCGGTGAAATCTGCTTGCGCAGGTGAAATCCGCCTCGACGGCGGATGGTGGATTTGATTTCACCGTGCGGCGCCAGCCGGAGGATTTCATCTGAGGCGGAGCCGAAGATTTCATCGTACCAAAGGTACGATTTCATTCGTTTATATATATGTTTTGAAAATGGTAAAGAGGAAAAGTATATGACTGAAAATAAACTTATAGATTTATCTATGGATTTCGCTGTGAATATTCTCACATTATGTGACGGTATAAAAGGGCATTACTCTCTTGTTAATCAATTAGAACGCTCTGCTACAAGCATTGGCGCCAATATTCGCGAAGCGAACTACGCCCACGGGAAAGCAGATTTTGTGGCAAAACTTCAAATTGCGTTAAAGGAATGTTACGAAACAGAGTATTGGCTTGAATTGTTCGTCAGAGCAAGGTTGCTCCCACAAGAGAATGTGAATGCCATACGGCATGATTGCGGAGCAATTCGCCGTGTGCTTATATCTTCAATAAACACAGCTAAAGAAAACAATAAGTAAATGTTTATTTCATTATCGCAAGGGCGGAGAATGAAGCTTTTACACAATAAGTCTCTTTTGCATAAAAGAGGCTTCTCTATTTTTGTAACAAACCTTACCTTTCTTCGTCAAAGATATGAAACGGGGTGAAAGCATGGATGATTTTGAACAGGTTTATATTAAATACTATAACTATGTAAATCACTATGTTATGTCGCTCTGCTTCGATGCCTCTCTTGCCGAGGAGATAACTCAGGAGGCTTTTGTGAAAGCGTTGCAGAAGTACAGGGATTTTCGCGGTGACTGCAGGCCCGAAACCTGGATATGCCGCATCGCCCACAATATTTACATCGAAACGGTCAGAAAGCACCCGCCCGAAAATATCGATGATTACACCGAGCTCACCTCACATATTCGTTTTGAAGAAAACAGCGAGGATGCCGAAGCCGTGCGAGCCGTAATGAAAGCTCTGACCGAGCTTGAGCCGCCGTATAAGGATGTTTTCTATATGAAAGCCGTGGGTGATATGCCGTATTCGCTTATTGCCGAAATTTTCGGCAAAACGGAAAGCTGGGTGCGCGTTACATATTTCCGTGCGCGTGCAAAAATTGCAGAAAGGATGAATACAGATGAGTGAAACGAATTGTAATATAATTAAAGATTTACTGCCGCTTTACTGTGACGGCATTTGCACCGAAGAATCGAGGGTGCTTGTTGATGAACATATAAAGGACTGCGCCGAATGTGCCTCCGAATTGCAGAAAATACGCGAAATGCCGAATGTTGTGCAAGCAGACGGCTCCGTTGATGAGCCGATAAAAAAAGCGGGAAAACGCATTAAAAAGCTCAAAAAGAAAAGTGTGATAAAAGCCGTTGCCATTAGCTGTGCGGTTGCACTCCTGCTCGGCAGCCTTACGGTGCTGCAATTGGTGTTAAACAATTCAAAAAAAGTATATTATCAGATTTTTCAGGAGTGTGAGTATGATCCTAATTTTTCATGGGAGAACAACGGAAACGGTAAAATCGCAATGTGCGGGTTAAAAATCAATTTGCCCGATGGTTACAGCTCGTCGGACTTCAATTTTGACAGTTTTGAAAACGGCTGCGTGCTGCGTTATAAATTAAACAGCGATAAGAGTCGTGCGTATATTATAGGCTGCGATGTATGGGAACCGACGCCGGAGGAATATTATGAATATTATAACGATGGAATTATAACTGAACTTTTAGGTAGAATCGTTGACATGAATCTGCAAAAGCTCGGCTATACCGGATTTGATGATCCGCATATTCACAGTGATATTCGCAACCCGCGCAAAGCACCGCACGCAGGATTGTTTTCGTTACCTACAACAAAAATCAAAGCAGCATCATATTTTATGTTTGCTGATGTTTGTCTTCCGATTTATCCCTCGGGAGGAAAATTTATAACTTATGAATGTGAAGATTATATAGCATACGGCGGTTATTTTGCTAAAACAGATGAAAATCTCGATAGTGTATGCCCGGGATTTACAATAGAAGTTGTTCCGACCGGTAGCTCAACTTTTTACACTCTCTTTGCATACGGCTTTAATAAAACCGAAATATTACAAATACTTTCTTCGATAACAATTGCATAAACAAAAACTCAGCGGCTTTGATTCCACATAAAAGCCGCTGTTTTTATAATGATTCAATTATTTCATCAGCTCGTTTGCAACGCACCAGTCATAGAACGATTTAAGTGAGCGAAGTCTTGCGGATGAAAGGTTATGAGTGCCTCTCGTTCTCCAGCTGAAGTTCTTGACGCCCTGCAGTCTTACAAGCTCCTTTGCGGTGGCGTTAAAGCCGCTGTCAATGGCGTTGTCAAGGAGTATTATTTCGTTGTAACGCTGTTCGGCAAGTGCCATATCGCCGCTTACAAAAGCATCGTGGAAGCGTGCAAAGAATGCGCCGCCACAGGATGTGGGGGTAGCCATAACACCGCGTGCGCCTGCCTTATATGCATCGAAAAGGAAGGGCATATTCGCCTGAATAACGGTCGAATCGTGCTTCTGTTCTATTTTACTGCCGATGCCCTCAAGCGTGCAGGTGGTATCCTTAATACCCCAGATAAGCCCGTCTTTCGTAAGCTCGCCGTATGCCTTGCCGCTGATAAGGTGCGGCTTGAAGCCGGGAAATTCATAAAGGTAAACGGGCAGGGTAGTGTTCTTTGCAAGCTCTTTTATGTAGTTTACAAATTTGTCGTCATCGTCGCCGTAGCCCTTGGTGGTGAATACAAGACCGTCAACGCCGGTGGCTTCCATTCTTTTAACTTCTTCTTTCTGTGATTCAAAATCTTCCTCAATGTTGGCAGCCGCAACAACGGTGGTGTCGCCCTTGTGCTTGACCGTGAGTGAAGCGAGCTTAAGTCTTTCTTCAAGTGTGAGCGAGGTCATTTCCGAGCTGCCGCAAACTGCGAAAAGGTGTGCAACACCCTGGCTTGCCTGCCAGTCGGCATATTCCTCGTAAACATCGTAATCAACGCTTTTATCCTCTTTGAAAGGGGTGAGCATAAGCGAATAAATGCCGTCTTTGTTTTCTCTTGTTAACTTTGCCATTGTAATCACCTTATTAAAAAATCATATTATAAGCAGGGCTTTTGAGTGAACAAAAACCCTGCTTTAATTCAATTACTGAACGTTCTTTTTGAGTGTTTCAAGCTCTTTTGCAAGTACGGGGGGAATTCTGTCGCCGAATTTTGCGTAGAATTCTTCAATACCCTTTGCATCTTCCTGCCAAAGTGCTTTGTCAACCTCAAGAATACTCTTAAGGGATTCGAGTGAAACCTCACCCTCAAGGCCTTCAATATTGATATCCTCGGCATTGGGAATGTAGCCGATAGCGGTCTCCTGAGCGCCTACCTTGCCTTCGCAGCGGTCAAGAATCCAGTCAAGAACACGAAGGTTGTCGCCGAAGCCGGGCCACATAAAGTTGCCGTCATCATCCTTGCGGAACCAGTTAACGTTGAAAATCTTGGGAGCTTTGTCGGCATCAAGAGTAGCGCCGATGTCTATCCAATGCTGCCAGTAATCAGCCATATTGTAGCCGCAGAACGGGAGCATAGCCATCGGGTCGCGGCGAACAACGCCTACCGCGCCTGCCGCAGCGGCAGTGGTCTCGGAAGCCATGATCGAGCCTACGAATACACCGTGATTCCAGTCGCGTGACTGGTAAACAAGGGGAGCGAGCTTTGCGCGTCTGCCGCCGAATACTATTGCGGAAATCGGAACGCCGTTCGGATTTTCAAACTCGGAGCTGAGGCAGGGGCAGTTAACTGCGGGTGCGGTGAATCTTGAGTTGGGATGAGCACCCTTGATTTCATCGACCTTGCCGTTCCAGGGCTTGCCGGTCCACTCTGTGCCGTTCTCGGGAGGATTCTTGTCAAGACCTTCCCACCAAACGGTGTTGTTGTCGTTATTAAGCGCAACGTTTGTGAAAATGGTGCCGCGCTTTGTTGTTGCAAGTGCATTGGGGTTGGATTTTTCGTTGGTGCCGGGGGCAACGCCGAAGAAGCCGTTTTCGGGGTTGATGGCATAAAGTCTGCCGACGGGACCTTTACGAATACACGAAATATCATCGCCGACAGTCCATACCTTGTAGCCCTTTTTCTTGTAAAGCTCGGGCGGGATAAGCATGGCGAGGTTTGTTTTGCCGCAGGCAGAGGGGAATGCCGCGCAGATGTATTTTGTTTCGCCGTTGGGTTTTTCAACGCCGAGTATAAGCATGTGTTCAGCCTGCCAGCCCTCTTTCCAGCCCTGGTAGGAGGCTATGCGTAGTGCAAAGCACTTTTTGCCGAGCAGAACGTTTCCGCCGTAACCGGAGTTAACGGAGATAATGGTGTTGTCCTGCGGGAACTGGCAGATATATCTCTTTTCTTCGTCTATCTGGCATTTGCAGTGCAGACCGCGTACCCAGTCGTTGCTGTCGCCGAGCACTTCAAGTACCTTTGTGCCGACTCTGGTCATAATAGCCATATTGAGTACAACGTAAATGGAGTCGGTAAGCTCAATGCCGACCTTTGAGAAAGGTGAGCCTACGGGACCCATTGAATAGGGGATAACATACATAGTTCTGCCCTTGTAGCTGTCGCGGGCAATATCGTAAAGCATTTTGTAGGCTTCCGAGGGCTCCATCCAGTTGTTTGTGGGGCCTGCTTCTTCCTTTGTGGGAGCGCAGATGAAAGTTCTTGCTTCAACACGGGCAACGTCGTTGACTGCTGTTCTGTGCAGGTAGCAATCCGGCAGAAGCTCCCGATTGAGCTTGATCATTTCACCCGTGGAGCAGGCAGTTGCTCTGAGCTCATCGATCTGTTCCTTTGAGCCGTCAATCCAGACGATTTTGTCGGGCTTAACGAGCTCAACCTTTTCATCGATCCACGAAAGAACGCTTTTGTTTGTTGTTAAAGCTGACATTGTACAAGTACCTCCAGTTAAAAAATCCAAAATTACCTATTATGTAATCGTATGTATTGTACACCATCTTGCAAGCATTTTCAAGGGTAAACACAATATTTTGTATAGATATTACTGATAATGCCGATAAAGCAAACTTATAATTCGCGCGCTTTGCAGTAATCG
>JAZUJG010000218.1:0-1803 GCA_045642645.1 Acutalibacteraceae bacterium
TTCACCCTTTCCGCCCTCATCGCGCGGCAAAGAAAGTCTATATTATTGAATTTGTATCCGAGTATTTTTTCAAACTCGTGCATTTTATTTTCAATATATTTTCTGTCCATAATACCCTCCCCGACGGAATTATTATACCACAAAAAATATATTTGCACAAGACTATTGCAATTTTTGTTTGAATGTGATATAATATATTCGTTCGGGAGCATAGCTCAGCTGGGAGAGCATCTGCCCTACAAGCAGAGGGTCATAGGTTCGAGCCCTATTGTTCCCACCAAAAAATAACATCGCTTTTGCGATGTTATTTTTTTATCCAAGCCGCAGGCTTGGTATATCATCACGCGTCAGCGTGTATTTCCTGCGGCTTGATGATTTTACAAATATATTTATTGTAAATTCAATATCACTGTGTTATAATTATTATGGAGATATATTCAAAGGAGAATTATTATGAAACAAAAAACAGTTTCCCGCATTGCTTTTGTATTGTCACTCGTTCTCTGCTTACTTGCTTTTGCATCCTGCGGTGCAAGCGGTGATGAGCTTGCAGGTACGGTGGCAGATTTACCCGTAAAAAACACCGCCAATAGATTTTACCTGAGAATCAACGGCATTGACGGTGAGTCATCCGTATCCGACCATGACAAATGGATTGATGTTGTTGATTTTTCCACAGGTGTTACCACTTTGGCTGATAACGGAAATAAGTCTGATTTATTGCCTTTTGTGTTTACTCATAAGGTTGATGCCGCAACACCGAAAATTCAGAAAAGTATTATGAACGGCACTTCAATCAGTGATGCCGAATTCGATTATTGTAATGTAAGCGCGGGCAACAGTAAGCTTGTATTAAAGATTGAGTTTACAGAGATTGCGCTCGTTGATTCGACAATCGGCTTTGCCGAAGACGGCAGCAATATAGAAACCGTTACTTTTGTTGCCAGAGCAATTAAGTGGACTGCAAACCAATTGTACCACGGCGGCATAAGCAGCACCGTTTCCCGCGAGGCTTCATCGTTTATGCCTACTCCTTACTCACCCGAAGAACCCTTTGTACCCGAAAAAGTCGAATTACCCGCTCAAAATAATCTCACCGCATTTGCAAGAATTGACGGCATTGATGGTCAGTCCGAGAATAGTAAACACGATAGATGGATCGATGTTCTTGATTATTCAATGGGTGCCGAGGGCTGCGTAGGCAAAGACGGCAGACAAACAAGTGATTTCAGGGAGTTTACATTTACTCACCTTGTGGATGTTGCAACGCCGAGTATACAGGGACAATGTTTTAAAGGTGCTTTGATTTCTCAGATTGAGTTACAGGTGTGCAAAAATATTGGTGGCAAAAGTAATGTTTTATATAACGCACTGCTGAAAAATGTGCGTATTATTAAATCCGAAATTTATGTAAATGAAAACGCCGATGTGCTTGAAACCGTTACAATGATTCCGGGCGAAATAACCTGGAAGACTACCTCTGTAAGTGAAGATGGCATTGTCGGCGGCAGTACCGAGGAAAGCTTCAGAAAATAACCGGCAGTATTTATTGCGCAGAACGGAGATGAAAATATGTTGCAGACACAGTTTTTGATGTTGAGTTATGTGAATACGGCTGTTCTTATAGCTGCATTTATATACGGTGTCGTAAATGTGCTTGTAAAAAAAGGTGCATCATATTTCAAATTCTATGTCTGCGCGGTAGGCTGCTATGCGTTAGCCGAGCTTTTAAGGCTCACTTATTACCTTTGCTACGGTGAGCAGGCAGAATTAACGGAGATGTTTTCCATCGGCTATTTCGGC
>JAZUJG010000219.1:0-1552 GCA_045642645.1 Acutalibacteraceae bacterium
CAACCGTTTCGGCTATAACATCAAAGCCCGAAACGAGCCTGCCGCCGCACAATGCCACAAGCGCAAAGCCCAGACCGCCCGCCGCGCCCGCGCCGTGCATTTCGGCATAATTCGTGCCGAGCCGTTCACAGATTAAATCGCCGTAATGTTTAAGGGCGTTTTCAAGGTGTGCTTTTTGGCTTTCATCCGCGCCCTTTTGCCGTGAAAACACCATAGTCGCGCCGTTTTCGCCATACAGCGGCGAAACCACATCGCACGCAATAAGCAGCTCGGTATCCATTAAAAGCTCCTTGACTTTATCGCAATTAAAATCGTAAAGCTCTGCGAGTGAGCCGCCGCCCTCGCCGAGCTCTTTACCGTATTCATCGGTAAAGCTGCCGCCGAGCGCACGCACACAGCCCGCGCCGCCGTCATTGGTGGCACTGCCGCCTATGCCGATTATTATGCGCTTTGCGCCGCGCCTTACGGCATCGGCTATCATTTCGCCCGTACCGTATGTGGTAGCGGTAAGCGGATTCAGCATTTCTTTCGGCTGCAGGGTTATGCCCGAAGCCTCCGCCATTTCCATTACGGCGGTGCTGCCCGCAAGGCAGTAGTGCGCATCCACACGCTGCATAAACGGACCGCAGACATTTACGGTAATCATTTCACCGTTCAAGGCGCAGGCAAGGGCGTTTACTGTACCCTCACCGCCGTCGGCAACGGGGCAAATTTGCGTTTCAAATTCGCCCGAAACGGCTTTGAAGGCATTACAAATCACCCCGCACGCTTGGGGCGAGGTGAGTGTTCCTTTGAATGAATCGCAGGCGGCTAAAATTTTCATAAAGTTTCGAGCTTATCGGCAATACCGTCAAGCCAGTTGCCCTCAAACAGCTCTATTGCGCCGGCATCGCAGGCGGCGGCAAGCTTGTTGTTTACGGGGATTTCTGCGGCGGTGTTCACACCGTGCTTTTCGGCAATTGCATTTATATCGTATTCACCGAAAATCTTGTGGCGCTTGCCGCAGTCGGGGCACTCAAAGTATGCCATATTTTCAACGAAAGCGAGCACGGGTATATTCATAAGGTCAGCCATTTTTACAGCCTTTTCGACTATCATACCCACAAGCTCCTGCGGCGAAGCGACAATGATTATACCGTCTACGGGGATGCTCTGGAAAACGGTGAGCGGTACATCGCCCGTTCCGGGGGGCATATCCACAAACATATAGTCAACATCGTTCCAAATAACATCGGTCCAGAACTGCTTTACCGCTCCTGCAATAACGGGGCCGCGCCATACGACAGGGTCGGTATCGTTTTCAAGCAGCAGGTTTACGGACATAACGCTTATACCCGTTGCCGTTCTGCAGGGGAGTATGCCGTTTTCGGTGCCGGCGGCTTTTTCCTTTATGCCGAATGCCTTGGGAATGGAGGGGCCTGTAATATCGGCATCGAGAATAGCGGTGTTGAAGCCGCGGCGCTGCATTGTAACCGCAAGCAGCGAGGTAACAAGGGATTTACCCACGCCGCCCTTGCCGCTTACAACGCCTATTACTTTTTTGATATTTGAC
>JAZUJG010000220.1:0-27107 GCA_045642645.1 Acutalibacteraceae bacterium
AACGGTTTTCAGCTTATCCGTACCTATGTGCGGCGTTGCCGAATATAATATTTCGGCAGGTGCGCCGAATTCCGCAAAACGCAGAAAAACCTCTCTGCAGCGAGGGTCTTTTATACCTGTAGTCAGTTTTCCGTCTGAGAATGTACCTGCGCCGCCCTCGCCGAACTGTACATTCGATTCGGTGTCGAGCGTGTGTGTGCTCCAGAATGTGTTTACGTGCTCCGTGCGTTCCTCCACTTTGGCGCCGCGCTCGAACACAATCGGCTTTAAGCCCGCTTTTGCGAGCGTAAGAGCCGCAAACATACCTGCGGGACCGAAGCCCACAACTACCGGACAGAATTGTGAATTCCTTTTCACTTCCGGCATATGGTAACGGTAGCGTTTAGTAACGAATGCCTTGTTCGGTGCAAAGCGCGAAACGATTTTTTCTTCATCGAGTGCTGTTTCGATATCGACCGAATAAACAAGTATTATATTGTCGCGGTCGCGTGAATCAATCGAACGCTTTGCCACTGCAAAA
Source organism: Acutalibacteraceae bacterium (assembly GCA_045642645.1). Taxonomy (GTDB): domain Bacteria; phylum Bacillota; class Clostridia; order Oscillospirales; family Acutalibacteraceae; genus DTU089. Next base: position 521 of record JAZUJG010000220.1, read on the forward strand.
TCGGTGATTTCCGCTTCATTTATGCGCAGTGCTTTTGCCGCCGCGGTTTTCAGCTCAGCGTCGGTCGAGCCGATCTTCATTTTGATTTCGTTAAGTCGTATCATAAGTTACTTTCTTTCGTTTTCCGATATGTATTTTGCGGCATTGTGACCTGCGATTCTGCCCGTGGTCCACGCAAGGTGCAGATTATATCCGCCGCATTTGCCGTGAATATCAAGTATCTCACCGCAGGCAAAAATGCCGTTTTTCAGTTTGGACATCATCGTTTGCGGGTCAAATTCGTTTGCGTTGATACCGCCCTCGGTTATCTGTGCCGAGTCGAAATCCTTTGCTTTTTCTATGCTTAAACCGAAGCATTTCAGTACGGATAAAAGCGAGCTTATTTCAGTGCTTTTCAGCTTGCCGACGGGCGTGTGCGGCGCTATTGCGGCTTTTTCCATAATCGCATAGCCGAGCTTTATGTTTACCATTCCGCCGAGCATTGCTTCCGTTTCGGCATCGGGGGAGTTGCCTTTGAAATCGGCTATGTGGCAAGAAAGCTCCTCGGTGCAGTATTCGGGGCAGAGGTCAAGTTCGATGTGCAGCCCTTTTCTGTCGCGGCAGAGGTATGAAAGGTCAAGTACGGGGATACCCGAAACGGAATTATCATTGAACTGCACTTCGCCGCTCTCGGTGCCCAGAAGCTCGCGCCCGTCAAAAAGCGATACATCGCACCGTGCGCGTACTCCCTTTAACCCGCACAGCAGCTTTTCCTTTGATGAAAGCGCAGAAAGTGCGGGAAAGAGCGGGGAACAGCCGTGCCCGAGCTTCGTAAGCAGTGCATAAGCGGAGCCGTCGGTACCGTGGACGGGTGCGGCTTTGCCGCCGCCTGCGATTATTAACGCATCGGCATCTATTCCGTTCACCCTGAAAGAATTGCCGTTTTCTTCGATTTTCGTTACTGCTGAATCGGTGACGATTCTCACGCCCAGTTCTTCCGTTTTTCTCAAAAGCGCATCGCGTATTGCGCCCGCCTGCTGCGAGCGCGGGTAAATCCTGCCGTCTTCATAATACGGCAGAACGCCGAGTGAACGGAAGAACCTGTCACTGTCGGCATAAGGCGATGTCAGAATGCTAATAAGAAACGAATGCTCACCGTGAAAATTCTTTGCCGAGAGGTCGGTGTTGGCGAAATTACATCTGCCGTTGCCGGTAACGGTTATTTTTTTAGCGGCTTTCGGCAGCTTTTCAAATACGGTAACAGTGCAGTTTGCGGCGGCTTGTGCGGCTTCAATGGCGGCACAAAGCCCCGAAGCACCAGCCCCGATTATAACAATGCTCTTTTTCACCTGCTTCGACCTCCTTTTAGGGCATTATACAATATTTTTGTGCGCCGTACAATACTCATAAGCAAATTTATATAAAAGTTATAAATAAAAAACATTATAAAAACGGTTTACAAAAGCAGACGAGTTATGTTAAAATAATTTCATTATTTTTCAGTTACTACTTTACCGGAGTTGATTTTATGAAACCTTATCTTGAAATGACCAAAGCCGAACTTAATGAAGAATACGCAAAGGTTAAAGCAGCCTACGATGCGCTTAAAGCAAAAGGCTTACAGATTGATATGTCGCGCGGTAAGCCGGGCGCAGACCAGCTCTGCATTTCCGACGGTATGAACGATGTTTTCAAGGATGGCGATTTCAAATGCGAGGCGGGCGTTGATGTCCGCAATTACGGTCTTCTTGACGGTATCCCCGAGTGCAAAAAACTGTTTGCCGATTTACTTGAAGTCAAGCCCGAAAATGTTATTATCGGCGGTAATTCGAGCCTTACTCTGATGTTCGATTTCATTTCACAGTGTATGTATCAGGGGTGCGGCTTTACTCCGTGGGCTCAGCAGGCCAAAATTAAATTCCTTTGTCCCTGCCCGGGGTATGACAGACACTTTGCCATACTCGAATTTTTCGGCATCGAAATGATTAATATTGATATGACTCCCACCGGTCCCGATATGGCGCAAATCGAAGAAGCCGTCAAGGATTCATCTGTCAAAGGTATGTTCTGTGTTCCGAAGTACTCGAATCCGCAGGGCATAACTTACTCTGCCGAAACTGTTATGCGTATTGCAAACCTCAATACCGCTGCCGATGACTTCCGCATTGTATGGGATAATGCCTATATCGTTCATGACCTCACCGATACCACCGACGAACTTGTCAATATTTTCGATGTACTGCCCGAACGCAATAAGAATATGGTTGTAGAAGTTGCTTCAACATCCAAAATTTCGTACCCTGGCGCAGGTGTTTCCTGTCTTGTTTCGTCTGTCGATAACATTAAAGAAATACTTAAAAGACTTACAATTCAGTCCATCAGCTATGACAAGGTTAATATGCTCCGTCACGTAAAATTCTTTAAGAATGTTGACGGTATAAAGGCTCATATGAAGCTGCACGCGGCTATTCTCAAACCCAAATTTGATGCCGTGCTTAAAAATCTCGATTCCGAACTCAGCGGTCTCGGCATTGCCGAATGGCTTGAGCCCAGGGGCGGCTATTTCATAAGCCTTGATGTTACCGCCGGCAGTGCTTCAAGAGTCGGCGTGCTCTGCAAGGAAGCCGGTGTGAAGCTCACCAATGTGGGCGCAACATTCCCTTACGGCAAGGACCCGAACGACAGCAACATCCGCATAGCTCCCACATTCCCGTCGGCAGATGTTCTTGCAAAGGCAGTCGAGGTGCTTACCGTATCCGTAAAGCTTGCCTGCCTTGAAGAACTCGTAAAGTAAGGAGTAAGCTATGATTAGAATAGGGCACGGTTATGATGTTCATGCCTTTGCCGACGGGCGAAAGTGCATTATCGGCGGCGTGGATGTACCTTGTGAAAAAGGTCTGCTCGGGCATTCGGATGCCGATGTGCTTCTGCACGCCGTTTCGGATGCTTTGCTCGGTGCGGCGGCACTCGGCGATATAGGTAAACACTTTCCCGATACCGACGAGCGTTATCTCGGTGCAGACAGCCTGATGCTTTTGCGCGAGGTCGTTCGCCTTATAGGCGAAAAAGGCTATAAAACGGTCAATGTCGATTCAACCGTTATAGCGCAGGTGCCGAAGCTTGCGCCGTATATCGATGAAATGCGCAAAAATATCGCCTCGGCAATCGGTGTTGATGTTGACTTTGTAAGCGTAAAAGCAACAACCGAGGAAAAACTCGGTTTCACCGGTAAAAAAGAGGGGATAGCAGCACACGCCGTCTGCCTTATAGAAAAGTAAACAACAACACGACCCTTGCATATTATGTATAAAACACATAATATGGAAGGGTTTTTTATGAGCAAAAAAGGTTTGAAGGTCGGCTCTGTCACTTACGCAATGAAGGGGCGCGACCTGTTAATGAAAAACGGTTATAAGGCGTATCTTGCCCGTAATCCGCAACCTGCTTCGGATGAAGGCTGCGGTTATGTTATCTATGTTAATAATATTGATGACAGGTGTATAAAGCTTCTTAAGTATAACGGTATCGCTGTGCGCGGTACTGTGGATTTGGGGGATGCGTTATGATATATCTTGATAACGCCGCAACATCATTCCCCAAGCCGTTCTGCGTAATAAATTCACTCACCGAAGCTATGTCGCTTTACGGTGCGAATCCCGGCAGAAGCGGTCACGATATGTCAATTTCAACATCTGCACAGGTGTATGCGGTGCGTGAAAAATTGGCTGATTTTTTCAACTGCCGTGCACCCGAGAATGTCTCGTTTGCGCAAAATTGCACACTTGCGCTGAATACTGCGATTAAAGGACTTGTACACAGCGGCGACCATGTGGTGATTTCTTCACTTGAACACAACTCCGTTCTTCGCCCCGTACATGCTTTGTATGAGCAGGGTATTATAACTTACGATGTGTTTAATGTGTACGATGACGATAACATGACGGTTTCTTCTATGCGCAGTGCGCTCAAAGAGAATACAAGACTTGTAATTGTTACCGCGGTTTCCAATGTTACCGGCAGAATAATGCCGCTTAAAAGGCTTTCTGCCGCAGCGCACAGTGCGGGTGCTCTGCTCGTTGTCGACGGGGCGCAGGGTGCCGGAGTTGTAAAAATTGATATGATGACTGACGGCATAGACTGCCTTTGCATACCCGGTCACAAGGGACTTTACGGGCCTATGGGAACAGGTGCAATTCTGCATCGCGGACTCGAATTTTCAACTGTAATCGAGGGCGGTACGGGTACATCATCGGCTTCGTTTTCGCAGCCGCCCGAATATCCCGAAAGGCTTGAAAGCGGTACCGTGAATGTGCCGGGAATTATCGCGCTCGGCAGCGGCGTTGACTATATAAATCAAATAGGAATTAAAACTGTTTTTGATGCCGAAACAGCGCTTTGCCGTCATCTTTTTGACGGCTTGAAAGCAGTAAATGGGGTTAAACTGTATGACGAAAACTACAACAGTATTTATCATGCTCCTCTTGTAAGTTTCAACATCGGCAAACTCCATAGCGAACGTGTTGCCGCGCTGCTTAATGAAGGTGGTTTTGCGGTCAGAGGAGGGCTCCACTGCTCGCCCCTTGCCCACAAAACACTCAATACGCTCGAAACCGGAACAGTCAGAGTATCACCGTCGATGAATAATAGCGAAAAAGATATAAATAATCTGTTAAATTTAGTGAGAAAAATTGCAATTCTTGAAGATATATGATATAATTTCCTATAATTAGGTTAATTTATATATATTTATACTGAAAGTTCCGAATAAATCATTGCTTTTCGGGGGATTAATATGGAAGAAATAATTGCTTATCTTGAAAAAATCTGGCTCGCCTTGCGAAGCCTTGATTTCGTTTCAGCGACCTTCGTTTCCGATATTCTTGATATACTTCTCGTTACTTTTATAATTTACGAGGGTATCAAAATAATTCGCGGTTCGCGTACATTTCAGGTTATTAAGGGTATCGCTTTTCTCATAGCCGTATTTCTTGTGGTCAAGCTTCTGCACATGGAGGCAAGCGAATATCTTCTTTCTGTTCTCTTTGAAAATGCTCTTATAATTCTTGTAATACTTTTTTCACCCGAACTTCGCAGTACTCTTGAAAGAGTCGGCAGGCGCTCCATAAAAGACATTTCTCTTTTCAATTTCGGCAATTCCGAAGAACGCGAGCGCGTTATCACCGCAACGGTGAACGATTTTTGCAAGGCTGCTGCCGAATTGAGTGAAACCAAAACAGGTGCTCTCGTGGTTTTTGAGCGCGAAGCGCCTTTACAGGATGTCATTAAATCCGGTACGGTTCTTGATGCGTGTTCTTCCCCCCAGCTTTTCAACGGGCTTTTCTTTAAAAATTCCGCTTTACATGACGGTGCCGTGTTGGTGCGTGACGGCAGAATTTATGCCGCGGGATGTATTCTGCCCCTTACTCACGAAACATCTATTGACAGTAATCTCGGCACCCGCCACAGAGCTGCTATCGGTATGAGTGAGCAGAGTGATGCCGTTGTCGTTATTGTTTCGGAGGAAACCGGTTATATATCGGTTGCGGTGGAAGGCAAGCTTGAGCGTGATGTGCAAACCGGCAGGCTTCGTGAAGTACTGCTTGAAACGCTTGCCACATCGAAAGACGATTCAAATTCCAAGAACAGAAAAAAACTGTTTTCCGGAAAGGGCAAAAAGAACGGAGGCGGCGAAATTGAAAAATAAAATCAAATTCAATGATTTGTTTTATAACGATAAATTTGTTCTTGTGCTTTCGTTCTTTATTGCCGTCGGTATCTGGCTTGCCGTTGTCATAAATGTAGGCGAAGAAACAAGCCGTGTCATAAAGAATGTTAAAGTAAATATTGATACAGCAATCCCCTCGCAGTTCGGTCTTGAGGTTTTCGGCAATCCGGATTACACGGTTGATGTAACCGTTACCGGCAAAAAGTATCAGATTTCCAATGCCGCGCTCTCTGCCGAAGACATTCTCGTTACGGCTCAGACCGATAATGTTGATTCTGCCGGTATAAGAACGTTACAGTTAAAGGCTGAAGATATACAGGGCAGAACTTCGTATAAAATATCCGCAACATCACTCAAAACCGTTGATGTTTATTTTGATACTTCAAAAACAGTTCAGCTTGTTATAGAACCTGAACTGATAGCCGACGGATTCAATCCCGTTGATGAAGGCTATACATGCGGTGTTCTTAATCTTTCGGAATCATCGGTCAGTGTTACAGGACCTTCGGCGGAAATTAATCGCATAAATAAAGTCGCGGCAAGTCTGAAGCTTGATGCACCGCTGTCTGCAAATAAATCAGCTAAGGCAAAAGTTCAATTGCTTGATGAAAACGGAAAAAGCGATTTCAAGTACACTGTTTTAAGTATAGAGGATGTCGTTCTCACAATACCTGTTTTAAGGGTGAAAGAGGTGGATACCTCCGTTACTTATAAAAACGCCCCCGACAGTTATGTGGTTGATCCGCTGCCGTTTGTTGTTTCGCCATCAAAGGATTCGTTCAATATATCGGTTGACGATTATGAAAAAACAACGTCATTTTCAATAGGCACCGTTGATTTCAAGTTGCTTTCACCGTCAAACCATGTGTTTAATTTTGATTCAGCCGATCTCGGTGATGCAAAATACGGCGAAAACGAGACCTATACCGTAGATGTTGATGTTAGCAGTATCGATCAGGAATATTTCGTTATAGAACCTTCAAAATATAAAATCACGGCAGGAAAAGTCAAATATTCCTGCTCTGAATTAAATAAATCCGTCGTAGTGGTCGGCACACCCAAGAATCTTGCGGCTATTACGGAAGATATGATTTCCGTGGCGGTTGATTTTTCCGAACTTGATTTAAATAAAGGTCAGACCGTTACAGTGCCGGCTGTTGTATCCGTAAAAAGTGATACGGGCTGCTGGATTTACGGTAACTATTCGGTAGATGTTTCTTATTGAGTTGTAAAGAAAGGGGGAGGGCACCGTGTTTAAAAAGGCTGTTGCACTTGCACTGTGCGCTGTTCTGCTGCTTGTGACCTTTTCCGGCTGTTCTCTTAATTTCTTTTCTGTCGAAAGTCTTATGGCGCCGCCGATGCAGTCCGGCAGGAACGGCGAGGTCCAGGCAGCTTTCAAAAAGTATATGAACGACAAAAATGTTCTTCTTAAAACTCCCGCAAAAGGTGAGTTTCAGACACCGTACATTTTCTTTGATTTAAACGGCGACGGTCAGCAGGAGGCACTTGTGTTTTATGTCGATAATACCATTGATGCCTCGGTAAGATTTTCCGTTCTTGAATGTGTGAATGATACATGGGTGATTTCCGCAACGCTTACAGGCGCGGGGAACGGGGTATATGATGTTGAGTTCAACGATATGAATAATGACGGTGTCTATGAGATTTTTATAGGCTGGTCGCTTTTTGAAGCTAAAACGTCGCGTGTTGTCACCGCGTATTCGGTCAACGAAGGCAGCAACGGCATACTCGTTTTGACGCAGCTTGCAACTGAGTACTACAATGCCAAAAGTTTCGTTGATTTCAACAATGACGGCAGAAATGACCTGATTCTCGTATTCCTTGATGATTCTACGGGAATTCAAAAGTCGTATATGCGTAATTTCTCGCTTGGAGAAAACGGCGAACTTGTTAAATACAGCGAAATACTCATTGATTCCGCAATCACATCCGTTGTGCAGATAAAGTACGATACCCCTGCCGATACAGGCATTACAAGGCTCTTTGTTGATTGCCTTAAATCAGACACACTTGTTTTTACAGAGGTTATTTATTGGAATAACAGCAAACTCTCCGCCGTGCGTGCTTTTGATGATGCCGGAACTACGACGCTTCGCAACTCAAAAGTGCTGTCTTGCGATATCGACGGGGACGGACTTATCGAAGTTCCGCAGCCCGTATCCCTTTCCGGCGGCGAAGCAAACCTGAATTTCTCGGTAGGCGATGAAACTTATTCTTTTTCACTTTTGAAATGGCTGAACCTTGTCGGCGATAAAAGTGAAGGTGCGGTTACGACTCTTTTCAATCCGCTTGATTCGTATCTGTTTAGGTTTAATTGGAATTCCGGTGTAACCGTGAGGTACGATAAATTCCGTGAAACTCTTGCGTTTTGTGAGTGGAGCGAAGAAGAAACTGCCGTAAAGGATGAACTGTTTAATATCAGTACGCGTCCGAGTGACGTTGAAAAACCCGAGCACAGTGACGGAATAATTTTTTCCGAAAACGGTGTGGCGTATTATTACGGAATAACCGATTACGGTAAAAATAAAGGCATTACGGACGATGCGGTTATTTCTTCGTTTGTAAATTTAAAGTGAGGTGCAGATTTTGAAAAAGGTACTTATTGCCGAGGATGAATCCGCTATACGCGAGATTATTCTTATCACGCTTAAGCGCGCGGGCTACGAGGTTACGGAAGCTTGCGACGGTCAGCAGGCACTTGACATTTATTTTGATAAAGACGGCGCTTTTGATGTTGTGCTTCTCGATATTATGATGCCCAATGTCGACGGGCTTGAGGTTTGTAAAAGGCTCAGAAGTCAGAGCAGCACAGTCGGGATTATAATGCTTACCGCCAAAACTCAGGAGATGGATAAGGTTTCGGGTCTTTTGATGGGCGCTGACGATTACATAACAAAGCCTTTTTCTCCGTCGGAACTTATGGCACGCGTGGATAGTGTTTACCGCCGTGTTGCGCTTAACACCCAATCCGCCGACAATTCTAAGAAAAACGATAAAATCGTACTTGCGCCGTTTGAACTTAATCTGCGCAACAGAACTCTTTATAAAAACGACGAGCTTATTGAACTGACTCAGGTCGAATTTCAGATTATTGAATATTTCTTTGCGAATGCCGGTAAACCATTGAGCAGAAGCGATATTCTCAAGCATGTATGGGGCGAATCCTATTTCGGCGACGAGAAGGTAGTAGATGTGAATATCAGGCGTTTAAGAATGAAAATCGAGGATGAGCCGTCAATTCCCAAGCATCTTGTCACTGTATGGGGAATGGGCTATAAGTGGAACAAAAACTGATTTAAGGAAGTGAGCAAATGAAGATAAGGGGTATCACAAAGCGCTGGGCAGCCAACACTCTGCTTGTTACCGCACTCATTTTGCTTGCACTCGTTTCAGTCAGTATCATTCTTGTTGTGGGGTATTACCGTAACTATGTTTCAACTCTGCTTTCGGGTTATGCAAACGAAAGTGTTTCAAATTACTTTGCTCCTTATGTCGGCGGCAGCGATGATACTTTCAGGCAAAAATCCAGAGAATTTGTTGACAGTTTTTCGGATAAGGGTCTTATGGAAGTTCAGGTCGTTGACCGTCACGGCAAAGTAATCGTTTCGTCCTCGGGTTTCAGTGTCGATGAAACCGTTGAGTCTATGGATGATGTTAAAATTGCCGCAGAGGCGCCTACGGGTATCGCTAAGCGCACATTGAGGAACGAAAATCACGAAAGTATTATGGTGGTGGCGATGTCGCTGCCGCGCAATGATGGCGAATTTTCCGGTGCGGTGCGGTTTATCACTTCACTTAAAAATGTCAACAGACAAATTTTGTTCTTTGTGCTTATAGTCTTTCTTGTTTATATAATCGCACTTGTTTTCGTTGCGATTTCCGGCGTTTTCTTTATAAATACCATCGTTACACCGGTGCGCAAAATCAATGATGTTGCAAAGCGATTTGCAAACGGTGATTTTAATGTGCGTATAGAAACGGATGCCAAAGCAGATGACGAGATAAATGACCTTGCAGAGTCGGTAAACGGTATGATCACCGAGGTCGCCGCAACAGATAAACTGAAGAATGACTTTATTTCCACCGTTTCGCACGAACTGCGAACACCGCTTACCGCGATTAAAGGCTGGGGCGAAATGCTCAAGGAGCTTGACGGCGAGGACCGTGAGCTGAGCCGCCGCGGTACCGAAGTCATTATAAATGAGTCTGAAAGACTTTCCAGCCTTGTCGAAGAATTGCTTGACTTCTCGCGTATGCAGAACGGCAGGATGACCTTGAGGCTCGAAAAAATAGATGTTCTTGCCGAGCTTGATGAAACGATATTTGTTTTTAAGGAGCGCTCAAAGCGTGACGGGATTGAATTGACTTATTCCGTTCCCGATGTTCCCGTTCCCATGCAGGCAGACCCCAACAGAATAAAGCAGGTTTTTGTTAATATTCTCGATAATGCTTTTAAGTATAACAATAAGGGCGGTACGGTGAATGTTGAAGCGGCAATAGGCGATAAAACACTCGCGATCACAGTGACGGATACGGGCTGCGGTATTTCAGCAGAAGATTTGCCGAATGTAAAAAAGAAGTTTTATAAAGCAAATATTCAGGTGCGCGGTTCAGGTATAGGTCTTGCAGTCGTAGATGAAATTGTAAAGCTTCACAACGGCTCCTTTGAAATAGAGAGTGAACTCGGCGTGGGCACAACCGTTACAATCGTTTTGCCTGTTGAAAAAACGGTTGCCGAACACACTGTGCCGATTATTGAGGAAGTGACGGTATTTAGCAATGAGTAAAGAATCCGAAAAAACAGTTCATAAAACATCAATCGGCGGTCAGGCGCTTATTGAGGGAATAATGATGCAGGGTCCCAAAGGTGCTGCTATGTCCGTAAGGTTACCTAACGGTACAATAGAAACCGAGATGATGACCGTAAAGCATCTGCGCGATAAATTCAAACCCGCCGGCTTGCCGCTTATTCGCGGTGTTGTCAATTTTGTCGAAACCCTGTTGTTCGGCTTTAAGTGCATCGAAAAATCTGCCGAAAAAGCCGGTCTTGACGATGAAGAAGACCCTGAAAAAATGTCAAAGCTCGACAAGTGGCTTGCAGAGCATGTCGGACCGACTATGATGACGGTTATTACAGTCATTTCCGCAATACTCGGCTTCGGTCTCGCTTTTGTTCTTTTCTTCTATCTTCCGAGCTTTCTGGTTGATGTTTTCGATAAATATGTCTGCAAAGATGCGCTGGCTGAAATCCACCCGATTTTCGAGGGCGTAATGCGTATGGGCATATTCGTGGCATATATGTGGGGCGTGTCAAAAATGCCCGATATAAAGCGTGTATTTATGTACCACGGTGCCGAGCATAAAACCATTTTCTGCTATGAACACGGTCTTGATTTGACAGTTGAAAATATCCGTAAACAAAAAAGATTCCATCCGCGCTGCGGCACCAGCTTTATATTTGTGATTCTTATTATAAGCATTTTCATATCCTCGCTGCTTGTCGTGCTTTTTCCGAAAATCGACGATGTTCGCATAGTGTGGATGGCTGTTAAACTCCTTATAGTACCGTTTACCGTCGGTGTCGGTTATGAGTTCATAAAGTATGCCGGCAAGCACGAAAATCTGTTTGTAAAAATACTTTCCGCACCCGGTCTTTGGATGCAGCGCATTTCAACCGCCGAGCCCACCGACGATATTATAGAAGTCGCCATAGAGTCGATGAAAGCCGTTATCACCGATAATCCGGAGGATGACGCCATTGGATAAACTTTATAATATCTATCGCGCAGCAGTGAAAAAGCTTGCGGCAGCAGGGTGTGAGGATGCCGAGTTTGATGCCAGGCAGCTTGTTGAGTACGCACTCGGCTATAACAAGACCCAGCTTCTTCTTAAATCCGGTGAATTCATCGACGATGCGCGTACAATACTTTTTGAGGATTGTGTAGAGCACCGCTGCAAGCGCGAGCCGCTTCAGTATATACTCGGCTCGTGGGGCTTCAATCGCTTTAATTTTAAGGTGGGCGAAGGTGTTCTTATCCCCAGACCGGAAACAGAGCTTTTGCCGGAATTTGCAGTTGATTTAATGCGTAAAAAACCTTGTGCGGTCGTTTATGATTTATGCTGCGGTTCAGGTTGCATAGGTATTACTGTTGCAAAGCTTTTCCCCACAGTGCGAGTTTTTTGTATTGATTATTCGGATAAAGCCATTGAATACACCAATAAAAATCGCGAGCTTCTTATGGCAGATAATGTAACTGTCATAAAAGCCGATGTTTTTGATCCGCTTGCTTGTCCGTCGTTGCCGAGACCCGATTTAATACTTTCAAACCCGCCGTATATTCCCACTGCCGAACTTGAGGGTTTGCAGCCCGAAGTGCATTTTGAGCCGGATATGGCGCTTGACGGCGGAACGGACGGTCTCGATTTTTACCGTGCTATTGCGGATAATTGGTTTATGTTTATCTCAAAGGGCGGATATCTTGCCGTTGAATGCGGCGAAAATCAGGCACACGCAATACTCCAACTGTTCCTTGAAAAAGCCGACGGAGCCAAGCTTGTTAAAGACGGCGCCGGTATTGACCGCGTTGTTGTCATAAAACGGTGAAAATAATCTTTTGAGTATTGACCTTTTTGCAGATATAATGTAAAATAATTAAAATAGGTGAAATTTTATGATAAATTACATCAGGCAAATGCTTTCGGGGCAGATGAGTGCCGCGGAGCTTATAATCTGCATCGGCGCATTTTTGTTTGTTGCTTTTTGCGCCACACCTTTGCACGAATTTGCTCACGCACTTGTTGCCGTTAGGCTCGGTGACGATACACCACGTTTTCGCGGCAGGCTTACAATTAACCCTATGGCGCATATCGATTGGGTCGGATTTCTTATGATATTCCTTTTCGGTTTCGGTTACGCAAAACCCGTCGAGGTGCGTATGCGCAATTTTAAAAAGCCCAAAAGAGATATGGCGCTTGTTGCGCTTGCAGGTCCCGTGTGTAATATACTGCAAAGCTTTGTGTATATGCTTTTATATAATCTCTGCCGCTTTGCCGCAATTTCGGTTAATAACCGTGCGCTTGTTTTTATTGCATTTTTCTTTATGCTTGCGGCGACCGTTAATGTAAATCTTGCGGTATTTAATCTTATTCCCATTCCGCCGCTTGACGGCTCTCGCTTGCTTACGGCGTTGCTTCCCACCAAGTATTACTACAGAATTATGCAGTATGAGCGTTATATTATGATCGCTCTTTTCCTGCTGCTGTTTACGGGCATACTTTCCAAGCCGCTTTCGATAATTTCTTCTGCCGTGATGACCGGTATACAGTTTATTACCGCACTCCCGTTCGGATTTTGATTGAGGTAAATATGGAACAGATTTCATATAAGCTTGAGGTGTTCGAAGGTCCCATGGATTTACTTCTGCACCTCATAACAAAACATAAACTTGATATTTACGATATTCCGATTCTTCAACTTGTTGACCAATACACCGATTATGTTCGGCGTATGCAGGATGAAGATATGGAGGTCGCCAGCGAGTTTCTTGAAATGGCGGCTCGACTCGTATATATCAAAACGGTTTCGCTGCTTCCCGTCTATGAGGAGGCAGAGGATCTCAAAAAAGAATTACAGGCGGAGCTTTTAGAATACCGCGACTGCAAAATTCTTGCAGGCAAGCTTTCGCAGATGACTGACGGCTTCGATTACGGAGTGAGGGCTTTTCCTGAAGAAGTTGACCCCGATATGTCATATAAAAGGCTGCACGAGCCGGACGAGCTTTTACGAGCGTATTCCGTTGCGGCAGGCAAAAAACTCAGGAGAATGCCGCCGCCGTTTGAATCCTTCAAAGCCATAGTTGCAAAAAAAATCGTTTCTGTCGGCTCTAAAATCGATTCAATCGTTTCATCGCTTAAACATAAACGCAAACGCAAGCTTATGGATATTTACCGCGAAGCAAAAACGCGTTCCGATCTTATCGCCGCATTTCTTGCGGTACTTGAGCTTGCAAAGAATAAAACGATTTATATAACCGGCGACGGTGACGATGCCGGTATAGAACTTTTGGAAGGAAATGAAAACTCTTGACGGACGCTAAACAAATCGCCGCAGTAGAAGCCGTACTGTTTGCGGCTGCCGAGCCTGTGGAATATACAAGACTTGCATCGGTGCTCGGTTACGATGACGAGCAGGTTTTGATTATACTTGATGAAATCGAAAAAAAACTCAGCGACGAAAGCAGCGGCATCTGCCTTGTTAAGCTTGATACAAAATATCAGCTTTGCAGTAAGAAAGATTACATAGAGCCTATAAGAACACTTCTTGATTTAAGAAAAAATGCTCCGCTTTCACAGGCGGCATTTGAGGTGCTTGCGATTATCGCTTACAACCAGCCTATTACCAAGCCTTACATTGAGCAGATACGCGGTGTGGACTGTTCGGGTGTTGTAAATACACTTTGCGTTAAAGGTCTTATTGAGGAAAAGGGCAGGCTTGAGGTTCCAGGCAAACCCGTTCTATACGGTACCACGCCTGCATTCCTTCGCTGCTTTTCGCTTGAAAGTCTGCGAGATTTGCCGCCGCTGCCCGAAAATGACCGTGAAGTGCTTATGTCCGATGTCGATAACGGTCAGATGTCACTCTTTGACGGTGTTGAGGAGGATGCTCCCGAATCACCCGAAACCGAGACTAATGTTGAAAATACCGCAGAATAATATTTGTTCTGCTTAAAGGGGAGATTGGATGCCGTTTTTATATACGATTCTCGGTATCATCCTGTTTTTTGTAATTATTTTTTCAATTCCGGTCGGTGTTATCGTTGATTATGGCGAAAAAACACTTGTTGCAATAAAATGGCTGTTTCTCAAAGTAACCGTAGTTGATACATCGAAACCTAAAAAGGAAAAGAAAAAGAAAGAAAAGAAAAAAGAGGATAAACCGAAAGACGAAGCTGAAGAAAAGCCCAAAGAGGATAAACCCAAGCAAAAGGGGAATTCGCTTTTAAAGCAGATTTACAATGACCACGGGTACGACGGGCTTGTTAAAATGCTCGGCTCCGTAGGCAGATCGCTTTCCGGCTTCTTCGGCGGCTTGTGGAAATCGTTTACCATTGATGAGCTTTATCTCGATATGGTTACGGCTACCGGCGATGCCGCTGAAACCGCAATCAAACACGGCAAGCTTTGCTCTTATGCTTACCCCATACTCGGTAAAGTCATTTCCACTTGTAAGGTAAAAAAATACGATTTTGATTTCAGTCCGGATTTTCTTGCAGTTAAGTCTACGGCATCCGCTTATGTGCGGCTGCATATTATACCCATTAAAATAACGAATGCCGCAGTTGCCCTTGTGTTTAAGCTTCTGTTCGGTGTGGTTATTAAGCTTCTTGTTTCCGTACTTAAAAATAAGAAAAATACTCCCAAGCCCGAAAAGGCTCAAAATGTCAAAGATGCTGCGGCTGCAGAAAATGCAGTCGAAGCTTTGAAAGATAATAAAAACAATAACGATAAGGATGGTGTTTCCTAATGGAAAAATCAGCAAACGGTATTCTTCAGACAACAATCGAAAAGGTCAGAGATCTCGTTGATGTAAGTACAATAATCGGCGAGCCCATTAACCTCCCCGACGGTATGACCATAATTCCCGTTTCCAAGGTTACATACGGCTTTGCTTCCGGCGGCTCCGATTTCCCCTCAAAGAACAATGTTGAGCTTTTCGGCGGCGCAGGCGGCGCAGGTGTTACCATTAACCCCGTAGCTTTCCTTGTTGTAAAAGACGGCGAGGTATCTATTAAGCACATTATTTCCAACGACAATGCTATTGAAAGAGCGGTTACCATGGTGCCCGATATGTTCGATAAGGTAGTTAACCTTGTTGACAAAAAGAAAAAAGACGGCTCCGAGGAAGCTCCCGCCGAAGCAGAATAATTCCGATATTTTAATAATTCAACCACCTGCGAAATAATGCAGGTGGTTGGTTTTGCAAAATATTGCAGGCATTTTTGAAAGGACTGTCGTGCTGACAGGCGTGTTTTATGGCAGAAGAAAGATTACAGAAATACCTTTCCGAGTGCTCGGTCGCTTCCCGTCGCAAGTCGGAGGAGCTCATTCGTGACGGCAAGGTTAAAATCAACGGCAGAATTGCCGAAATAGGCGATAAGGTCATTCCCGGTAAGGATATTGTTACCGTAAACGGTAAAAAGGTTTCCGCCGTTAAGGATAAGTACTATATTATGCTCAATAAGCCGCGCGGCTATGTTACCACCATGAGTGATGAACTCGGCAGAAAATGTGTTGCCGAGCTTGTGAGTGATGTGGGTGCGGTAGTTTACCCGGTAGGCAGACTTGACCGCGATTCCGAGGGGCTTTTACTTATGACCAATGACGGTGAGTTTGCCAATTCCGTTATGCATCCGCGCAAGCATATTTCAAAAACATACAGAGTTACGGTGCGCTCAAATATCAACGATTCGCAGGTTGAAAGGCTTGAAAACGGCATTCTGCTTGATGGCAAAATGACTTTACCCTCCGAGGTGCATATACTCGAAAAAAGTGCTGAACGCAGCGTTTTTGAAATAACTATATACGAGGGCAGAAACAGACAGATAAGAAAAATGTGCGAGGATGTAAGTCTTGAAGTTATCAGGCTCAAACGCAACTCCGTTGGTCCCGTAAAGCTCGGTATGCTTCAGCCGGGGAAATGGCGTGAGCTTACCGATGATGAAGTGCGAAAATTAGTTTCTCAATAAGGAGGACTTGATATATGATTAGAAGTATGACCGGCTTCGGCAGAGCACAGGCTTCTGTTGAGGGTTATGATGTCACAGTAGAGATAAGAAGTGTAAACCACAGGTATTTTGAATTTTCAGCGCGTATTCCGCGTGCATTTTCGTTTCTTGAAGATAAGACTAAAAATCTTCTTAACGAAACGATTTCACGCGGTAAGGTCGAGTGCTCGATTCTTATTGAAGCCAAAAGTGATGACAGCGTTATTGTTACCGTAGATGAGCCGCTTATCAAGGGTTATTATGATGCCGTTGATGCCATTGCCGAAAAATTTGCCTTGAAAAATGATTTGACGGCGCTTTCTCTCGCGCGTTTCCCGGATGCTCTTAAAATTTCAAAGGCTCCCGTGGATGAAGATGAACTTTGGGCTAAGATTTCTCCTGTTATAAGTGAAGCATGCAGCCGTTTTGTCGGAATGCGTGAAACCGAGGGCGCAAAGCTTCGTGCCGATGTGCTTTCGCGTGCGGACCTCATTATAGAAAATGTTGCGTTTATCGAGGAGCGCTCACCCGAAACCGTTAAGGCTTATAATGACAGACTCCTTGAAAAAATCAAAGAGGTGCTTGCTGATAAGCAGGTGGATGAAGCGAGAATTCTCACCGAAGCGGCGATATTTGCCGATAAGGTTGCCGTTGCCGAGGAAACAGTAAGGCTCAGAAGCCATATCGAGCAGCTTCACACCATGCTTGATTCCTCTGAGCCAATAGGGAGAAAGCTTGATTTTCTTGTACAGGAAATCAACCGTGAAGCCAATACCATAGGCTCCAAGGCGCAGGATGTTGAAATCGCAAGGCGCGTTATCGACATAAAAGCCGAGGTCGAAAAAATACGGGAACAGATTCAGAATATAGAGTAACAGAGGTATTGTATGAAACTTGTTAATCTCGATTTCGGTAACCTTATAAATGCCGACAGGGTAGTCGCCGTTGTCAGTCCCGAATCCGCACCGGCTAAGCGAATGGTGCAGGATTGCCGCAAGCGCGCTATGCTTATTGATGCCACTCACGGCAGAAAAACACAATCCGTTATTATTACCGACAGTGAAAGTGTTGTGCTTTCGTTTCTGACTGCCGATGAGTTGCTTGAAAGGTTCGATTCTGCGAAAGGCGGCGAAAACAATGGCTGATAAAAAAGGTATTCTGCTTATTCTTTCCGGTCCGTCAGGCTGTGGCAAGGATACCATAATCAAAGAACTTAAAGAGCGTTTCGGTGATATAAAACAGTCCGTTTCCGCAACTACACGCGCTATGCGCGACGGTGAGGTCGACGGAGTTGACTATTACTTTACCGATGTTGCCTCTTTTGAAGAGAATATCCAAAAAGGTTATTTCCTTGAATATGTTAAATACGGTGATAATTATTACGGCACGCCAAAAAAGGCTGTCGATGAAATGATTGACTCCGGTGTTTCCGTGCTTCTGAAAATTGAAGTTGAGGGTGCCGGAAATGTCAGAAAACTCTATCCCGACATTGTTTCGGTTTTCATAATTCCGCCGTCAATGCAGGTTTTAAGCGAACGACTGCGCGGCAGGGGAACGGAAACGGATGAAAGTTTTTCAAAGCGCATAGAAACAGCTCGCGATGAGCTTAAGCGCGCAAGCGAATACGATTATGTAGTTATTAACGATGATTTGGAACAGTGTGTTGCCGATGTTTGCTCGATTCTCAAAGCAGAGCAGTCGCGTTACGGCAAAATGGCGGGCATTGTTACAGATATAATAAACGAATAAATTAACCAAAAGGAAGGTATTTTATATGCTTAATCAGGATCTCAGCAAGGTACTTGCAAACAACACAAGCCGTTACTCTCTTGTTACGGCTACCGCAAAACGCGCTCGCGCCATTGCGGAAAAGAATCTTGAAGAAAAGAACATTACTACCGAAAAACCCGTTAGTGTTGCTCTTGACGAAATTCTCGAGGATAAATACAGAATAGTCGAGCCCATCGAGATAGCCGGAATCTGAAATGTCCGAATTCGCTTTTTTCGCCGAAGTTGCGGTGGAAGGGCTTGTTTACCATTTTGATGCACCGTATTCATACGGCATACCGACCGCGCTTAGCGAAAAGGTTGTGGAGGGCTGTCGTGTTATGGTGCCGTTCGGTAACGGCAACCGCAAAAAGCAGGGCTTGATACTCTCTGTCAGACCTATCAGCGAGGCTGAAAATACCGGCAGACTTAAAAGTATTTTGTGTACGGTTGATGAAAAACCGCTTTTTACACACGAAATGCTAAGCCTTGTGCGTTGGCTCAGGGATAATACGTTCTGCACATATTTTGAAGCGGCAAAGGCAATGCTGCCTGCGGGTATCGGGCTTGAATATGTGGTTTCATATATCGCTTGCTGTGAATGTTCACAAGCAGTTGTCGATAAGCTCTCGGATGAAGAAAAAAGCATATTTAATTATTTAAAAGACGGCTGCAAATTCGTAAAACGCGAAAAATTGATTGCCGATGTCGGCTGCTCCGAGGAAACCTTGCAGAAGCTTGTCAAAAAGGGCGTACTGCTTACAAATGTCGACACTAAGCGAAAAACAGGCGATTTTACAGTTAAAAATGTTCGTCTTGCCTGCTCCGAGGAGGATGCCGAGGGCGTTATAGGCACGCTCACCGCAAAGCAGAAAAGCGTTGCGAAGCTTCTGCTCGATATTGGTACGGCTTCCGTAAAAGAGGTTTGCTATTTTACTGGCGTTACGCCTGCGGTGGTTGAAGCGCTTGTGAAAAAAGGCGTTGCCGAGGTTTACGACAATGAAGTTTACCGTCGACCCAAGGTGTTTACAACTGCACAAAAAAGTAGTGCGCCCGAACTTACCGAGTCACAGAATAAGGCTTACGAATACTTGCTTAGTAAGTATAAGTCCGGTGAGCCATCGGTAAATCTGCTTTTCGGCGTTACGGGCAGCGGCAAAACGCAGGTCTTTCTCAAACTCATTGATGATGTTGTGGCGGACGGCAGGGGTGTTATAGTTATGGTGCCCGAAATCGCTCTTACGCCGCAGACGCTTAATATTTTCTACTCACACTTCGGGGACGGTGTTGCGGTGTTTCACAGCGCATTGTCCGCAGGTGAGCGTATAGATGAGTGGAAGCGTGTAAGAAACGGTGAAGCAAAAATCGCCATAGGCACGCGCTCTGCGGTTTTTGCTCCGTTTGAAAACATCGGTCTCATAGTCATTGACGAGGAGCAGGAGCATACATATAAATCCGAAATGTCGCCGCGCTATCACGCGCGCGATGTGGCAAAATTTCGCTGCGTGCAGAATAATGCAGAGCTTGTATTGTCATCCGCCACTCCGTCTGTTGAAACCTTTAAAAACGCCGAGGACGGCAGATACGGCTTCGTAAAACTCACCGAGCGCTACGGCAAGGCGATTTTGCCCGATGTTGTAACCGTTGATACCACTGAATGTAAGAATGTAATCAGTACAGAGCTGTACCGTGCCATCGAAAACTGCCTTGCCGAAAAGAAGCAGGCAATTCTTTTAATGAACAGGCGCGGCTTTAATACATTTGCAGTCTGCGGAGCCTGCAAAACGGTGCTTACCTGCCCGAATTGCAGTATTTCTCTTACATATCACAGTGCAAATAAACGGTTGATGTGCCACTATTGCGGCCATAGCGAGCAGCATACCGATGTTTGCCCCGTTTGTGGCGAAAAAGCTGTGAATTACGCGGGTTACGGTACACAGCGCATTGAGGATGAACTTGCTGTAATGTTCCCGAATGCACGCATTTTGCGTATGGATGCGGATACAACTATGGCGCGCTATTCGTACCGCGATAAGCTTACCGCATTTGCCGAAGGTGAATATGATATTATGCTCGGTACGCAAATGGTGGCAAAAGGACTTGACTTTCCCAATGTAACTCTTGTCGGTATAATTTCCATTGATCAGCAGCTTTACAATGACGATTTCCGTGCGGGTGAAAAGGCTTTCGATTTGCTTACACAGGTCATAGGCAGATCGGGCAGGGGTGACTACGCCGGTAAAGCCTATATTCAGACCATGATGCCCGATAACGATATAATCGAGCTTTCCGCCCGGCAGGATTACGAAGCATTTTACGCAACCGAAAAGGTGATTCGCAAAACTATGGTTTACCCGCCGTTCTGCGATATATGCACCCTTACATTTACAAGTGAAAATTATGCAAAATCCTACTCGGGTGCGACAGATTTCTTTGAGATGCTCAAGGAAGCTGTCGGCGGTGAATACAGCGATGTCAAGCTCAATATTCTCGGTCCGCTGCAGCCGCGCGTGAGTAAGGTCAGCAATAAATACAGAAATATTCTTACCGTTAAATGCCGCAATTCAAAGCGGTTCAGAGCTATGATGTCGGCAACGCTTGTGCGCTTTATGCGTTCAACATCCGATTCTTCGGTAACGGTAACAGCAGATATAAATCCATTGGCTTAATGAGGTAATATAATGGCTTTAAGAAACATAAGAACAGATGATGACCCCATACTCAGAAAAACTTCAAGGCCCGTCACAGAGTTTAATGACAGACTCTTTGATTTGCTTGATGATATGAAAGAAACTATGTACCACGCAAACGGCGTAGGTCTTGCGGGCGTGCAGGTGGGCGTGTTAAGGCGTGTAGTCGTCATGGATGTCAGCGAAACGCGTGATGAGCCGCTTGAGCTTATTAACCCCGAAATCACCTTTACCGACGGTACACAGACCGGTATTGAGGGTTGCTTGTCGCTTCCGGGCAAATGCGGTCAGGTTACGCGCCCCAATATAGTTAAGGTAAAGGCACAGAACCGCGAGGGTAAATGGTGCCTTTACAAAGGTGAAGAATTAAAGGCAAGGTGCTTCTGCCACGAAATAGACCACCTTGACGGTATACTTTATAAGGATAAGCTTGACGAGGGCGAAACACTTCGCAGCTCCGAAACGGAAGAATAATATGAGAATTTTATATATGGGCACACCCGATTTTGCCGTAAAGCCTTTACAGGCGCTTATAGATAACGGTTATGAGGTCGTGGGTGCCGTAACACAGCCCGACAAGCCTGTAGGCAGAAAAGCAATATTGACTCCGCCGCCCGTAAAGGTGCTTGCGCTTGAAAATAATATCCCCGTATTTCAACCGCAGACTCTTAAAAACGGCGCAGGTGTCGAAATACTTAAAGAAACAAAACCCGATTTGGTGGTCGTTGTTGCATACGGTAAAATTCTGCCTAAGGATTTTCTTGATTTCCCGAAATACGGCTGCATAAATGTTCACGGCTCGCTCTTGCCTAAGTATCGCGGTGCGGCACCTATTCAGCGCTGCGTTTTAGACGGCGAGGAATATTCGGGCGTTACCACTATGCAGCTTGACGAGGGCGTTGACACCGGTGATATTTTACTTACCGAAAAAACAAGAGTCGGTGAAAACGAGACCTCCGGCGAACTTTTTGACAGGCTTGCAGTGCTTGGTGCGGAGCTGCTTATAAAAACATTAAAAGCTCTCGAAAACGGCGAACTCAACCCAGTTGAGCAGAACGACGCCGAAAGTTCCTATGCCGCTATGCTTGACAAATCAATGTCGTCAGTCGATTTCAAAAAGAACGCCGCAGAGGTGCATAATCTTATTCGCGGTCTTGATCCGTGGCCCGTTGCCAATACGATGTTTGAAGGTAAAACACTTAAATTGTTTTCGTCATCGGTCGTTGAAAGGTGCAAGGGTACAGCAGGTGCGGCATTTGTCTGTAAAGAAGGCTTGCTGATTACTTGCGGAGACGGCAACGGCGTTCTTGTTAAAGAAGTGCAGTTTGAAGGTAAGAAAAGGATGCCTGCAGCGGATTTCTTCCGCGGTCATCCGCTATCCGACGGAACAGTTTTTTAAATTGTGTTCACAAATTACCATATATTATTTAATTATTTTGATTTAAAATAACGGTATAAGGAGTTGATGATAATATGCCGTATACAGTACCTGTTGGCTATTACTTAGATTATACCTACATTATTCTTGTGGTACCGGTGCTTATAGCTTCGCTTATTATTCAGGCAAAGCTTAAATCCACCTATGCAAAATATTCCAAAATAATCAATGTTCGCGGCATCACCGGTGCGCAGGCGGCACAGTTCGTGCTCAATTATTACGGTGTCACAAATGTTGCCGTAAAGTGCGGTACGGGCAAACTTACCGACCATTTCGACCCGCGTACAAATGTAATAGTGCTTTCGCCTGAGGTTTATAATAACCCGAGTATAGCCGCAGTCGGTATAGCCTGCCACGAAGCAGGTCACGCCGCGCAGCATGCCGAGGGTTACGCACCCATTAAAATCCGCAATACGATACTGCCCGTATGCAATGTCGGCTCATCACTTTCCATACCGCTTATTCTTATCGGTCTGTTCATCGGCTTCAGTTCGTTTATATGGGCGGGAATACTGCTTTTTTCATTCGTGGTTATATTCCAGCTTGTAACACTTCCCGTTGAATTTAACGCAAGCAACAGAGCTATTCATGTTATTGAATCAAACGGCTTACTGAGTTTTGAAGAAAA
Organism: Acutalibacteraceae bacterium; assembly: GCA_045642645.1. Classification (GTDB taxonomy): domain Bacteria; phylum Bacillota; class Clostridia; order Oscillospirales; family Acutalibacteraceae; genus DTU089. The sequence continues at coordinate 23,532 of JAZUJG010000220.1, forward strand.
AACGGGTGCCGAAAAAGTGCTGAAGATTGCCGCAATGACTTATGTTGCTTCTCTTGCATCGAGTGTTGCGCAGCTTTTGAGATTGATAATTCGTTTCGGCGGCAGGAGAAGAAACTAATGGCAAATTCCGCAAGGCAGACTGCGTTCGCAGTCCTTTTGAAAATCGAAAAGGATAAGGCGTATTCCAACCTTGCCATAGACAGTGCTGTCAGAGCCTCGGAAGCCGACAGCACTGATTGTGCTTTTATTTCTCGGCTCGTTTACGGCGTTACCGAACGCAAATTAACACTCGATTTTGCATTTTCGCGTTATTTAAAGCAGCCGCTTTCAAAACTTCGTGCAGAAGTGCTTACGGCGTTACGCTTAGGTACATATCAAATTCTTTATATGGATAAAGTTCCCGATTCTGCCGCGGTAAATGAGAGCGTTGCTCTTGTGCGCAATAACGGCTGTGCTTACGCCGCAGGTCTTGTAAATGCCGTTTTGCGCAAGGTTGCCGATGTCGGCGTGCCCGATTTTTCCGCTTTGCCCGTAAAGGAAAGAATAAGTGTGTTGTATTCAGTACCGCAGGAGCTTGTTGACCTCATTTCTTATCATTACGGCGAGGAAAATGCCGAAGCATTTTTTAAAGCTTCGCTTGAGCCCAAAAAAATCACAATTCGTGTAAACACGCTTAAAACAACTACCGAAAAAATCAAAAAGATCTTCGACGGTGAAAATGTGCGTTATGAAGATTGTTATGTTGAAAATGCACTTGTTATAAATACGCCTTGCGCTGTATATGAACTTTATTCATACAATAACGGACTTTTTCATGTTGAAGATATTTCGTCACAACTTTGCGTTAAGGTGCTTGCTCCCAAACCGGGTGAAACTGTCGTTGATGTATGCTCCGCTCCCGGCGGCAAAAGCTTTACCGCCGCACAGTATATGAATGATAACGGTACGCTCATTTCCTGTGATTTACACGGTCACCGTGCCGCTTTGGTGGGCGATGGGGCTCGCAGGCTCGGTATAAATTCCCTCAAAGCTTTGGTTAATGATGCAACCGTGTTTAATCCTGAATTTCCGGAGGCAGATGCCGTTTTATGCGATGTTCCGTGTTCGGGACTCGGCATAATCGGCAAAAAGCCCGAAATAAAATATAAAAAACTTGATGACATTAAGGAACTTATTCCGGTTCAGAAAAAGATTCTTGAAACATCAAGCAGATATGTTAAAAACGGCGGCAGACTTGTGTATTCAACTTGTTCTGTAAATCCGAATGAAAACCGTAAGGTGTGCGATTGGTTTTTAAAAGAACATCCTGAATTTCACAGTATTCCCGCTTTACCCGAAGTTGAACGCGTAAAGCAGGAGGACGATTATTTAACACTTATGCCACATATAAATAATTGTGACGGATTTTTTGTTTCACTCTTTGTAAAGGATTGAGTTGTAGAGAAGTATGGAAAAAAAGGATATACTGTCGCTCAATATAAATGAGCTCGGCGCGGAACTTTCGGCAATGGGTTTACCGAAATTCCGCACGGCGCAGATATATGATTGGCTGCATAAAAAATGCGTTTCGTCATTTGATGAAATGTCCAATATTTCAAAGCAGCTCAAGGAGCAGTTAAATGAAGCTTTTACGCTTAAAACCTGCACTGTTGAGCGCAAACTGGTCTCTGCAATCGACGGTACCGTGAAATATCTTTTCCGTCTTGAAGACGGCGAGTACCTCGAATGTGTTGTTATGAGCTACAAATACGGACACACCATCTGCGTTTCAACGCAGGTCGGCTGTAAAATGGGCTGCGCTTTCTGCGCTTCGGGTATTGGCGGATTTAAGCGCCACCTCGCACCTTCTGAAATGCTCGGTCAGATTTATGCGGCACAGCGCGACCTCGGTTTGCGTATAGCACGCATAGTGCTTATGGGTATGGGTGAGCCTCTTGATAATTTCGACAATGTTATGAAATTCCTTGAGCTTGTTTCCGACGAAAACGGCCTTAATATCGGTATGCGGCATATTTCACTTTCAACAAGCGGCATCGTGCCGAGAATTTACGATATGCTTGAACGCGATTTGCAACTCACTCTTTCCGTTTCTCTGCATGCTCCGAACAATGAAATACGCTCAAAGATTATGCCTGTTAATTCAAAATGGGATATTGATGAGCTTTTGAAGGCTTGTAAAATATACGGCGATAGGACTTCACGGCGCATTTCCTTTGAATATGCCATGATGAAAAATGTGAACGATACACCCGATTGTGCACGCGAATTGGCGGCAAGACTCAAAGGGATACTGTGCCATGTAAATCTCATTCCAGCAAATGAAGTTATTGAAAAAGAGCACGAGCGCAGTACGGATAAATGTATTGCCGAATTTAAGAATATACTTGAAAAGCAGGGGATTGCGGTAACTGTTCGCCGCACTCTCGGCTCGGATATAAATGCCTCTTGCGGTCAGTTGAGGCGTGAAAAGATGAAACAGGACGAACTTTTGTGAGGTGACGCTGCAAATGATGTTTTCCGCTAAATCGGATAAAGGTCCCGTCAGGGAAACTAACCAGGATTATTTTGCTCATGGCGAAACCAACAGCTCTTATTGGGCAGTGGTTTGCGACGGTATGGGTGGCGTGAACGGCGGTCAGGTCGCAAGTGAGCTTTGCGCACAGATTGTGAGTGAACGGCTGAAAAGCAATCTGCGTGCTAATATGAATTATACTTCGGTGCGCAATCTGCTCGAAAGTTCAATACAGGCGGCAAATGCTGCGATTTCTGCAAAAGGTGAAAGCGAAGCGGGTTTGCGCGGTATGGGTACTACAGTTGTTGCAGGTGTTGTTAATTCAGGGGTTGCGGTGCTTGCCCATGTCGGTGACAGCCGCATATATAAACTTTCGGAAAATGGCATAAACCAGCTCACAAAGGACCATTCCGTGGTTCAGCTTCTTATAGACAACGGCAAGCTGGCACCCGAACTTGCCGGCTCGCATCCCGACAGAAATGTTATAACAAGAGCTGTCGGCGTTTCCGATTCCGTAGAAGTGGATATTGATATTGTCGATATCTGGGACGGAGATATATTGCTTTTGTGTACAGATGGCTTGACAGGCTGTGTTAATAATAAAGATATACTCAATATTGTAAATAACTGCGATTTTTCAATTGCAGCGGATAATCTCGTTAACCTTGCGATAGATAACGGTACTGCCGATAATGTTACGGCTGTGCTTATGAAAAGTTAAGGAGTAAAAGTATGGATAATTATGTTGGTAAACGTCTCGACGGGCGTTATGAAATTGAAGAAGTTATCGGCGTCGGCGGTATGGCTGTTGTTTATAAAGCGTATGACAGTATTGATGACAGAACCGTTGCCGTTAAAATATTAAAGGATGAATATCTTGCAAATGAGGAGTTTCGCCGTCGCTTCAAAAATGAATCAAAGGCGATTGCCGTGCTTTCACATCAAAATATAGTTAAAGTTTACGATGTGAGCTTCGGTGACAGATTGCAGTATATAGTGATGGAATATATTGAGGGTATCACGCTCAAAGAGTATATCGGTCAGCGCGGAGGACTTGATTGGAA
>JAZUJG010000221.1:0-5051 GCA_045642645.1 Acutalibacteraceae bacterium
ACTTGCATCACCGTGACCTGTATAGTAATCCGTTATTTCATCGCAGTACACGATCTGCGGGGTGGGTAAAAGCCCCGTAACATCATCCGCTATGCTCGGAAAAACATCTTCATATGTGATTTCCGATACATCCCATTCACCGATTATTTTCCTCGCTTCAAGTGTTCCGTAAGCAACTGAGCCGCTTACCACATATCTTACATCAGTTGCAACAAAGCCGGGCTGGTTAAAACAACCCATTAAGTCTGTATTAATTTTTACGAGTACATCACTGACAAGCTCAGGTGTGTCTACGACAAAAGCAAGTGCAGTGCTGCTGTTGTTTCCGAATTGCGCATCGCTGCCGGACTGTGTAATAATAACCGTATCTTCTATATATTCTTCGCCCGACCCGGGAACATTTATAACGGGGTCGATCGTTATGGGATATTCACGCTCTTTTGCGCTTAACCATTCTGCAGAGGGTGTATATGTCAAAGTCAGTATATCGCCGTTTTCGCTTATATTGACTGCTATATCGTAAGAAACAGCGCCCGCGCTGTCGCTCATTACGGGTGCAGGAATTGTGAATTCGGTTTCATTATTTGAATTTTTGAATTCAATATTATTTGCATTGTCCTTAACTGCAATAAGGTTGCCTTTATTTATATTGAATGAATAATTTTCCTTTACGCTTTCCGCATCTTTTACTATAATATTTTCTTTAACATACGAAGGGGTTACTACATATTCCAAATCCGTATTTGCGGCAACATCTTCATAAGCTACACAAGAGGATGTCTTTTCTATGCTTTCTTTTGCAATTTCCGCTTCATCTGCAGCAATACCCGTGTTATTTTCCACAGCTGCATTGCTGCCGCTAATTCCGTCTATGCAAAATGAAATATCAGCATTGCCGTTTGAAATTGTTATAGGAGCATTTTCAGATATTACTTCGGGGAAAAGCACGTCAAAAGCACCATTTGCATTTTCAAAAAACGAACCTTCCAACTCAAGACTGTTGTTGATTTCTTCCCATACACCGTTATTATTGGTATGTAACGGCGTTTTTGAAATCAATGCCGTATAAGAACCGTCTGCACGCTTGTAAACTTTGGTGTATTCATCGCGTTTTTCTTCATCCTCATACACAATTGCAGCTTTGCATTCCTCGGTCGCAACTGTCGTATATTCTGCTAAACTGTCATAGTATTGTTCCGAGTTTTGCGTTTCTGTTACATCCGCGGCAATTACTGAAAGCGGCATAACGTTGACAGCAATAAGTACAGTCAGCAACAGCGATATAAACTTGAAAGTTATTCCTGTTTTCATATTTTTTTCTCCGTATCAGCGTGCCGTAGGCAACACAATTCTGTATTACCACGGCACACCGATTTTCTTTCACAATAATGGATTTGAAAATTTACATATTACAATTAAGCGTAGCGGTACTGCACTACGCTTTCGCTGCCTGCGGTAAAAGTGGTTTTAAGCCTGTATGTTGACAAAACATTTATCAGGCGCGATTCCGAACTGCTCAAGGTTAAGCCTGTTCCCGTAGCAGTCCATGTTTTTACGGTCGAGTAAGTGCCGCCGCTTTCTTTCTGCAGCTCCATGGTTATGGTAAGAGAAAGCGACTGCTTGCTTTGCATAAATGCTTTACATTCTGCTGATATTCCGGAAATTTCAATTGAACTCGTTGACGATAAAATATAAGACAATTTTTCATTATCGGTTTCTTTGTTTTCTGCAGGCGTTGCCGCCATTACAGGGACAACAAGCGCCGTCAACAATACTGCCGCCATAATGAGTGAAACGGTTCTTTTCATCAAAAACACCCCCTTTCGTTTTTGCTTTCTCATAAACAAGTATCAATTCAAAAGGTGCTTTTGTTACCGAAAAAGTGCCGAAAAATAAATTTCGGCACTTTTTACAAATAAATATATTTTGTTTTGTTGTATATTACGATGCTTTTACTATATTATCTATAATTTTTATTGTTTCTTCTTCTGTTATATTATTGGCGCTGACTGTATAAATGAAATCTCCGTCATTCTCTACGAGAAAAATGAGCTTTTCGTTTTGAGAAATCACGATTTTTGTTCCGTTTTCTGTTTCAAATGTCTTTACAACACAACCTTCAGTATCAAATAAGACACCGGAATTTATTGAAAATTGGTTGATTCCTATCCAATATTCGCCATTCTCATAGAAATATTCGGTATATCCGAAATTCCCTTTATTGTTTTGCTTCGTACAAACATACCCCTCCGGGATATAGCCCGGAATAATTCCGGTAAGCTTTTCGGCTTTGCCGGGGTCGGCGACCTCATAGGTGCCGAATTTTTCAAAAACATTCAGTGTATATTCGCGGAATTCGGTGGATGCCGCCGCAGTTGCCGCCAACGCCGCCGCTAAAGCAGCAGCTATAAGCAGCCTTACGCCTTTTTTGGTGAGCGTATGGTATTTGTCGTTTCGCATACGGCTTAAAAGCCGTTTTATGTTTTTGCGGTATGCGGCGCTCGGCTCGGTTGCGGGTACAATGTCGGGTATGGCGGCATACTCGGTACCGCAGGCAAGCAAACACGCCTCGGTCAGCTTCACGGATTGCATTCGTCTTCCTCCTCCAAGAGCTTTTTCAGCTTTTTGCGCGCAGTGTATAATCTTTTGCGCACGGCGCCGTCGGTGATCTTATACATATCGGCTATTTCTTTGGTAGTCAAGCCGTAGCCGTGGTGCAGGTAAAGCAGGTTTCTGTCGTCCTCATCCAGCATCTGTATAAACCCGCTTATTTCGCCTGCGGCGTATTCGCAGAAGCAGTCTTCTTCAACCGTTTTTAACGCAGTCTCGCGTTCCTTTGTGCGCTTTTTATAAAAATTTATTGCATATCCGTCGGTTACGGTCAGAACAAAATTTTTTGTGCGGGTGCTGCCTATTTCTTCGATTTTTGCGAAATTTTTTGCAAAGTATATAAAAACCTCCTGCGCGCAGTCCTCGGCATCGCTTGCATTGTGCAGCCGACTGCCCGCACGCCACAAAACAAGCTGCTCGTACTCGCAGTAGAATTGTTCAAACCGCGTTTTTTGCGCAGCGGTATCTATATATGTAAGGCATATTGCAAGCATCGGCATTTCACTCTTTCAATATTTTTCAGTATCTTATCCAGACTCTCATATCGCTTTCGCCGCGGTTTGCGTACGCGCAGTAGGGTATGAGCTTAACCTCGACCTCGGTTTTCGGCAGTTCCTTTTCATCGCGGTAAATGCCGTATTCGCCGCTTTCGGTTACATAGCCTTTCGCCGTAACCGTGTTCATTCCGAACTGCTCATCATACCGAATTTCGGTTTCCGCTTCGGTGTCAATAACAAGGTCAAACAGACTGTAATTATTGTCGACCGCTTCGGCACAGTAGACCACAGGGCCTGCGGTAATTGCCGTTTTGCCGGCATCTGCGCGCACAAGCGGCGAAGCGTAGCGGAATACGGGCGAAATGTCAAATTCAATACAAACCTCTAACACATCACCGTCGGCTTCAAAGCGCATATAGCCGTTTTCAAGCGCGTAATCCTTTGAAACCGTGTGCTTTCTGCACCAGCCCGGCAGGCGAATGTAAATCTGCTTGCCGCCCGCATTGGCAATATTTATATTCACCGTGCCGCTGTTGGGGTAATTCGTTTCCATTGTGATTACCGCGCCGTCGATTTCGGCAGTCAGCTCTGCAAATTGGTGAATGTAAATCGCGTTTTCACTTTTTGAGAAGAACGAATCCGCAAGCGAAGCAATATAGCGCGTAACATTCGGTGGGCAGCAGGAACAGCTGAAAACCTCCTTGCGCTCGGTTATGGGCAGTCTGTCGTCCTTGTTTACGGAAATGTGCCTTGTTCTGTCGGCAAGGTTTATTTCAAGCGGATTTTCATAGAAAAACGCTTTGCCGTCAAGCGAAAGTCCGGCGAGCGCGCCGTTATACATTTCAAGCTCAACAATATCGGCATACTTTGAGTCGAAGTCAATATCCTTCATTCTGTTCGCAAACATCGCAAGAGCAATCGAAGCGCAGGTTTCGTTGTAGGCGGTGTCATTCGGCAGGTCGTAGGGAATTGTAAACGCTTCGCCGTGGTGGGTGGAGCCTATACCGCCCGTAATATACATTTTCTTTTTTGTTATATCGTCAAAAAGTGCCTTGCAGGCTTCAAGCAGTTCGCCGTCATCGGTACTCCCGGCAACATCCGCCATACCGCTGTAAAGGTAGCACGCCCTCACCGCGTGGCCCTCGGCTTCGCGCTGAAGCCTTACGGGTATATCGCTTTGCAGATATTTTGAATTCATCCAGTCAAGCACATCCTCGGGTGATGAGCCGCGGTTATCTATAAAGAATTTTGCAAGGTCAAGGTACTTTTTGCATCCGGTAACTCTGTAAAGCTTAACGAGCGCAAGCTCTATTTCCTCGTGGCCCGGGGTGGTGAAGCCCGCCGTTTTTTCCGTAACAAATGCCTTTATAACAAGGTCAATATATCTGTCAAGTATATCAATAAAGCGCTTATTTCCGGTGGTTTCGTAATATGCGGCGGCGGCTTCAATAAGGTGGCCGAGGCAGTAAAGCTCGTGGTGGTCCCTTATCTTAAAGCGGTTCTGCGGCTCCACTACCGTATGGAAAATATTGAAATATCCGTCTGCGCACTGATTTTTTTCAATAAGGTCAATTACGCTTTCGGCTTTTTCCATAAGCTTTTCATCTTTGTTTTTAGCATATATGAAAAACACCGCTTCAAGCCATTTTGCAACATCGCTGTCCCAGAAAAAGTGCGGCTTCGGAACATCCGCACCCTCTTTCCAGTTGAACTTAAACGCTTCAAATCTTCCTGTATCTTCAAAACGGTTCTGTACCGAGTAAACCGTCACTTCGCGGTTAAGCTTCTGCTTTGCGGCAAGATAGCCGCCGGTAATATCAACATTCCTGAAAGAAAGGGGAGTGGACTTAAACATAATATGACCTCGCTTTCGCGTTTTGTTTTTTTAATTTTAATAAAACGCCATAATTTTGTCAATCAAATTATAGATTTTATTACGGTAAG
>JAZUJG010000222.1:0-7224 GCA_045642645.1 Acutalibacteraceae bacterium
AGTACATCGCTTATAAGCCCCACACCGATAGCCTGATATGCGGGTATACCAAGAAAAGTCGCAAGCATCGGACCGATTACCGCCGCCGCACTCATACCGGCAAAGCCCGTGCCGATTCCCGCACCGGCTCCCGCAACGAAGCATACAAGTATTTCAATAAACAATTCCATAGCACCGTACCTCATAAATCGTTTTGAATATTGTATCACCGAATATTGAAAAATACAATATTTCAAAAACAAAACAGAGCAGAGCAGGTGGTTGACAAAACAAAAATTGATGTAGCGTGACACGTATAATCCGAACCCGTTTTATTTTGAAAATAAGCACCCGTCTGCGGCGTTATACTCCCTCGGAATACGACAGTATGCCTTGGTCGTATTCCTTGCAGCCGAACACTTCTTTTCAAAATAAAATCTTCGACCCTAAATCGAGCAATTTTGTTCGATTACAAGGAAACGGAAGCAGAAAGGCTGCCGCCTTTCAATGACGATGACGCAGTAAGCGGGCAAAAGTGCCGATTTATGGCGTGGTTCGGATTATTCGTGTCACGCTAACCGTATACATAATTTTTACTGATCTTCAATAAACGCTGTAAATGTATTTATTCTTGAAGCCGAATCATAGCTGAAAGAAACAGAACTTGAATAGTGATTAACGATATTTTTGGATAATGTATTATCGGTGTTTTCGGGGTTAAGCTCGGCAGACGAATATCTGAAAACAAGCTCACTTGTTTCTTTGGTCTGACTGTGGTTGATTGTAAAATCGATCTCGGAAACATCAATTTCGGATTGGAGGATAATACCCATGATTATTTCCTCCGTAACCATTTCAATTTTTTTGGTTGTTAATGACTCCAAAAATGATTTTTCGCAGAATTCGGCAATTTCATTTATAAGCTCAACAAAATTCATCTCGGATAACGGCAAAATCTTATTCAGTGATTTTGTCTGAGTAATAAATTTTTGTGTCAGTTCTTTCTGCGGATTTTCAAATATCTGTTCCGGAGTACCGTCTTCGTATATTATACCTTGGTCTAAATAAAAGACTCTGTTGGCTATTTCCTTTGCAAACCTCATTTCGTGAGTAACAATCATCATTGTTACTCCTCTTTTTGCAAGCATTTTGATAACATACTGAACTTCATTTACCATAGAAGGATCAAGAGCGGAAGTGGGTTCGTCAAATAGAATGATTTCCGGCTTCATTGCCAAAGCTCTCGCAATTGCAACGCGTTGTTTCTGGCCGCCCGATAATTGATCGGGATAGTTATTTGCTTTATCCGATAATCCAACCAGATTAAGTAAATAAAGAGCTTCTTCCTTTGCTTCCTCTTTGCCGATGTGAAGCAGGTCAACAGGAGCCATCATAATATTTTCAAGTATTGTTTTGTGACCGAAGATATTAAAGGACTGAAAAACCATGCCGACTTTCCGGCGTATCTGATTTATGTCGCACTTGCGATCGGTTATTTCAACATCATCCACATAAATTTTACCCGATGTGGGCTTTTCAAGTCCGTTAATGCATCTGATAAAGGTGGACTTTCCCGTTCCGGATGGTCCTATTATGGAAATCACATCACCTTTTTCTATGTTGACTGTGATGTCTTTGATAGGGTGGGCATCGTCATATTTTTTACTCAGGTTTTCTATTCTGATAAGACTCATTTTTTGTTAACCCCCTTATCAATAATTTTTATTATCGTTTTGGAGATGATGAAATATACCAAAGCTACCGCAATAAGCGGAATAAAAGCATCAAAGGTTGAAGAACGGATAATATCTCCGGCTTTTGTAAGGTCGTTGACCGCAACATAACCGACAATAGCCGTTCCCTTAATCAAACCGATAATTGCCGATTTGTAGGAGGGGAAGAATACCTTCATTGCCTGCGGCAGCACTACTTTGAACAGTGTTTGGTTTTCATTATATCCGAGGGCAAGTGAGCCTTCTGTTTGTCCGTAATCGATTGTATTTACCGCGCTGCTTAACAACGTATATACCGTAAATGTAAACAACATTCCGAAAACCAGAATTGAGACAAGCTCACCCGGAAGATTGCTTTTCCCGAAGAAACCGTAGTAGAAAATCATTAATATAATCAATGCGGGAAGCGCCTCAAATGAATCATTGATTTTGATGCATAATTTGTTTATCGGATTGTTCTTTCTGAATAAAATATAGAAAATAAATCCCAAAAGTGTGCCTATTGCAATCGAAAGTACGGAAATTTTTGCCGTTGTAAAGAGTCCGTCTGCAATTATTTTCCAACGGCTTTCTTTAATGAAGTTTCTGTATATTCCTGTTTTCAAGGCTGCAAAAATCCCGTCATTTTCCAAAGCATTTCCCGGATTTACCACATAAGCGAGATTATCCGTAAGATAAGGCTCTGAAAAATTACATACTTCTTTTCTTTCTCCCAGGGCACCGTATCCGCCGAAAGCAAGTTCGTATTTTCCGGAATTGATTCCCGCAGTAACACCGTCATATTCAGTGCTGACAAGCTCCGGCTTTAAGCCTGCATATTTACAGAAATCATATATAAGCTCCGCTTCGAATCCGCACTCTTTTCCGTTCTTGAGATATGTAAACGGAAGATTTACGGTCGGATATGCAATTACTATTGTCCCGTTAATGTTTTCCAGATCGGAGTAATCTACGGTAACATTATTCGTTTCATAATTATCAATGGTTCTTTTTCTTAATTCAGTGAAGTAGTTATCTTCTTTTCTTACTTTGACATATTCGTTGAATGTTGCTTTTATGCTGTCGCTGTTCGGTCCGAACATTGCACATATCGGGACCTGAATGTCAGACTTCAGATATGTGAGCTCGGGGTACGCTTCTTTTACCGCGGCAAAGCTTGAAACGAACGCCATTGCCGAAGCGCAGGCTCCGTTTTTTACGGAAATAAAGGTATCAAAGTAGTTTGTGAAACTGACAAATTCGACACTGCCAAGTTCATCATTAATTAATTTCTCATAGTATGAATTTGATGTGCAGATGGCAAATTTCTGTCCTTTAAGTTGTTCCTTTGATGTGATGCCTTTTATATCATCGGATGAACATGCTGCTAAAAGCAGAAATGAAAAAGACATTACCAATGAAATAATTATTTTCAACGTGCGTTTCATTTTTATTCCTCTCGTATTTAATTCCCGTATTTATTTCTTAACTTAGTATTATTATTGTCTGTCTTTTTGATGAACATAACTTTCGGGATACCCCGATTCTTCAGTCCAGCCGGCAGCTTCGCGATCAAGACGGAACTCATCAAGTTTTGATTCAATGTATATAATCATTAGCATTTTACCGGTATATGTAAATACATCCAATATCATATTTACAGCATATTGATAAGTCATAGTCGGTAAAATAATCCAAGAGATACCGTTTATGAGTATTAATATCATTGCGATTGCCTGATTTCGCTTTACCTTTTTAGGGCTTGCATAATGATTCCAATTTATCAGAAAATGATTCGCGGCCAAGATAGCACTTAAAATTATTACAGTTATTGAAATTACCAGGTCAACAGTATCAAGCGTTAAATCTAAATAAGTTACCGAAATAAACAGATTAATGGTAACAAAAGAACCCAGTAATCCCTTCATTACATTTTTATCATGATGCATGTATGATTGATATAAGAAAAAAGCGCAAACTGCTTCTATACAGCATTGCAGCGAATATGAAATACTCGTATACTCTTCCATTGCATGAAAAAAGATAAGAGCCGCAAGCCCTACATTTGCAATCACACAGAACCCAGTAAATATTCTAAAAGCTTTGTCATTGGTAAATATTTTTTTTAACATAATCAGGCAACCTCCGGCGGATCATATAATTCAAATATATTTGTATCATAAATTTGTTCGGTTTTCAAGTGTGATGAATGCGAAAAATACGGTAGAATTTTGTGGAAAAGAATTGGATTTATAAAGGTGAGGATGTAGTGATACATAATAACAATCTCCTTCTCGCCCATGCCCCCATTCAGCGTTTCTCGCTAAACCATTAAACTATACTCACGAATGATGCCATTTTCAATACATTTTACAAAAAAGAAGTGGATGTAACTGAAACCCGTTACATCCACTCGATATGGTTGCGAGTATTCTTACAGGACTGACTGAAAACATAAGGTTTATCAAGGCGTAGCCTTGCATATCATCAATTCCGCAGGAAATGCACGCTGATGCGTGATGAATTTCCGTTTGTGCGAAGCACAACTTCATTACGCAGTACTTCATTGTCGAAGACACTTCATTTATCGTAAGATAACTTCATTCATTTATGCATTTTATGAAGTTCAAGTAAACTTGAAATGAAGTTTGCGAAAAAACTTCGCAAAATGAAGTTATGCCCTACGGGCATAAATGAAAATCCACGAATACCAACGGCATTCGTGGATTTTTGGTTGCGGGGGTGGGACTTGAACCACACGACCTCCGGGTTATGAGCCCGACGAGCTACCAACTGCTCCACCCCGCGATATTAACGCGCTCTTGCGAGTGCTTGAATAATATACACCATCGGTGCCGATTTGTCAAGATGTTTTACACAAAAATCTTTCCCCATATTTCGCGCTCGGTTTACCGCTGGTTTGTGCAGGCTGTTTCGCGTGCTTCGCAAAAAGCTTTCGCGCTCGGATTCAGCATTGTGTCGGTGATTCCGCAAGAAATATTTTTTTACTGTCAAAATCAACCGTAATATCGGTGCCGAGCGGCAGCACACCGGTGGGGGAGGCGTGGCCGATATTAATGTTATACATCACCGGCAGTGCTTCGCGGTCGAATTCTTTAAGCACCTTTCTGTAAATCTCTTTATATTCATCGTAATATGTTTCATCCATGGGCTTGCCCACAATGATTGCTTTAATAACATCCAAAATGCCCTGTGCGCCGAGATTTCTGAGATACCACAGCAGTAATTCGGGCTTCGGTTTGTCCTCGCTTGTTTCAATCAGCAGTATTTTACCCTCCCACTCGGCTTGTGTGGGCCATATCTGTGTGCCGATAACCATTGGGAATACATCGATGCAGCCGCCGGATAATTGCCCCGTTACCGCGCCTGAGCCCTGCAAAACCTCGTAGCCGTGAATTTCGGGCAGAATCCGTTTAGCCTTATTCATATTTTCCTCGCACCACGGTATGAAGTCATTCGACCAATACGGGCTCGGTTTTATTTCGGTGCCCTTGCAGTCGGTGAACAGAATATTGTTTACCGCGAGCTTTGTGTACTCAAACATATTCACGTATTCGCCGAATTCACACATTACCGACGGCCCGTAAAACGACACAAGCCCTGCCTTGTTCATCATAAAATGGTTTACGGTCGTGTCGGAGTAGCCCATAAATATTTTCGGGTTTCGTCGAATAATATCGTAATCGATATACGGCAGCAGGCGTATCGTATCATCACCGCCGATAGCACAGAATATGCCTTTAACCGAGGTGTCGGCAAAAGCTTCCATAAGGTCATTTGCCCTTGCCTGCGGGTTGGCGTAGATGTATTCGCTGCCTTTGAGGGCGTTCGGCATGGCAATAACCTGCAAGCCGAAATCATTTCTGAGTCTGCTTTCGGCGATGCGGTATTTGTGTATAAGTTCCTTGTCGCCGAGGCCGCCCCACGAGAGGCTCACAACTGCGATTTTATCGCCTTTTTTCAGCATTGCGGGCTTTATCATACTGCCAACTCCTTAAAAACGGTATACCTGAATAATACCACAGAATTTTTTGTTTTTCCACAATTATGATGCCGATATTGTCATTTTAATAAAATATTTCATTTATATTGCAAAAACACTTGACTTTATTTTTCTGTTTTATATAATCATAGAAAAGGGGATGTTTGTATGAATTTGGATGCTATACTTGAATTCTTAAAGCTTGCACCGCGTCAGCAGACTGCATTTTATGCGCTTATTGATGCATTTAAGGGCATAACGGGCGAGATGTCCGTTCAAAAGCTTATTGCTTCGTTTATGGTTATTGTTGAAATGCTCGGCTGCATTATTTTCGATACACCCGTTACACCGCGCGGCGAGGCACTCGATATTTCGGGTTATGAGCTCGTTTTCTGCGATGATTTTGACGGCGATTCGCTTGATTACACCGTGTGGAAGCATCGCGGCGAGGGCGCAAGAAGAAACGGCTTTAATGCAAGCAGTCAGGCAGAGGTTAAAAACGGCGAGCTTACTCTCACCGCCGAGTATCTTACCGACGGTATGTACGGTGAGGGCTGGTATTCGGGTATGATAAGCCTGCGCAAGCTCTATAAGCAGGGCTACTACGAAATCAGATGCAAATGCAATGCCGATGATGAATTCTGGAGTGCATTCTGGATTCAGGCTATTGAAGGTCCTTATGACCACAATATTTCACGCGGCGGCGTAGGCGGTGCCGAAATCGATATTTTTGAGGCTATGTCATACGATGCCACACTCAAATCAAACCGCAATGCCGTTACCTCGACCGTTCACTGCAACGGCGTGGATGACGATATTGAAAATATCGACTCTCTCTGCGTGGGCGAGTTCAAGGTCGGCAAGGATATTTACAACGAGTACAACACCTACGGCGTTAAGTGGACCGAGGATGAGTACATCTTCTACATCAACGGTGTTGAAAGCGGCAGAACCTCGTTCGGCAAGGGCACCTCGCAGGTACCCGAGGAGGTTATCGTTTCCCTTGAAATCCCCAATGAGATTTCCCACGATACCGACTTCACCACACAGATGGTTGTGGATTATGTGAAGATATATCAGTGATTATAGTTTTCGGTTTTCAGTTTCCAGAATTTTCAAAAAACCAGCGCGGTTTTTCGTGAACCGCGTTGTTTGATTTTTGTGCGAAAATTCAGAACGAATTGTAGGGGAGGCACCCCGTGCCTCCCGCATAACCTCGCGGTTTTCAACGCGAAAATTGAGAACTACCGGTACGGGCGGCACTCCCGCGCCGCCCGGGTCAATCGCGGAGCGATTGACAGTTGAAAACAACATATAAACAAAAGTCACGCCGTTTGTAAAAAACAGCGTGGCTTTAACTTTTGCCCGAAATCGCAGATTGCGGGCAAACCGGGCGGCGCGGGAGTGTACAGTGTAGTAACATAGGTAACAGGTGTGCAAGGACATAGGTAACAGTTTTATGATAAAATAGAAGGCAAATAAAATGCTAAATAAGGATGTGTTTTAGATGCCATGGGAGGATAAAACTGT
>JAZUJG010000223.1:0-2128 GCA_045642645.1 Acutalibacteraceae bacterium
ATAAGCACCCTGTCAATATCAAGGTCAAAGCGGTTTTCTTTAAGCACATCGTAAATTTCATCGCGCCACTCGTTTTCAATAAGGAACTGCGCGTGCTGTTCGGGCAGCAGCTTTCTCAGTTCAAGCAGATTATCAAGGCAGAATGAGATGAAAATAACGCTTTCAATGTATTCGAGATTTTTGATAACCTCAACGATTTCGACAATATACTGCGGCTCCATATAATTTTTCAGTTCAAGCACGCACATCTTGCCGTATTTTTTATTTATGGCAATATACTCGCAAAGCTCGGGCAGCAGTAAATCGCTTCTGCCCTTTTTGCCGTCGATATCGCAGAGCTGAATTTTCCTTAAAGTGTCAAAGGTCGTGCTTTCCACATCCACATTGTCAATGCCGACGCGATTTGTGTTTTCATCGTGAATAATAATAAATCTGCCGTCTGCGGTAACGTGCACATCGGTTTCCACACCGTAATAGGAACGGTTGCCCGCCGCAACGAATGCGGAATTGGTATTTTCCTTTTCAATGCCCGAAAGTCCGCGGTGAGCAATCATTTTAACATTTTTCTTGTTGAATTTAAGGGTATCCATATAATTACCTCTTTTCTATATACAAATTTTAACATTCCGTGCCTCATAAGTCAACAAAATCCCTTGAAAATCGACACAGTAGTGCTATACTTATATTTAATATTTATTCGGGAGTAATTGTATGAAAGAAAACGGTAAAATTCTTTTCGGCGGCGGTGATTACACCGTAGAGCGCATAGATTTAAGCGTGATGCCCGACAAGGTACGGGGAACAGGGCTCGAATACCTCTATGAGTTTTCGGTGGTCGATAACGGCACCGACTATATGGCGCATCCCGACGCGGTGCTTTTAAAAAACGGCGATATACTCGCAATGTATCCGCAGGGGCACGGCAAGGGCGCGGTCAGAACAAAAATAAGCCTTGACGGCGGCAAAAGCTGGACGGGTACGCTCACAAACACCCCTGCGAGTTGGCAGAATTCGCGTGAAACGCCCACGGTCTACCGCCTTGAATTCACCGAAAGCGACACTCCCGACAAGCTCATTATGATTTCCGGCAACCCCGACTGGCACGACGGAGTGCAGACTACGGGCGGCTTTAACTGCTCACTTTCGTGCGATGAGGGCAAAAGCTGGAGCGAGTTTGAATTGTTCCACCCCCTCGGCACAGAGGGCGGCGTAATTACCACCGTTGCGCTTGCAAGTCTTACAAAACTCAAAGCAAACGGCAGATTTGTCGATAAATGGATGGGGCTTTTCCACGACGGCAACGATTTCCGTAATTTCAAAACCATTCTCACATTCGATGAAAACGGCAAAATGCACTGGTCAAAGCCCGAAACCTACTTTGACCGCTACCGCGATATTGAATTGAAGGCAAATATGTGCGAGGTCGAGGTGATACGCTCCGACTGCGGCAGAGGCAACGAGCTCTGCCTTATTGCCCGCAGCAACTCAAAGCAGATGAATTCGCTCATTTCGTTTTCACAAGACGAGGGCAAAACCTGGAGCGAGCCGCGCGAAGCACCCGCCGCACTCAACGGCGAACGCCACAAGGCGGACTACACGCCCGACGGCAGACTGTTTATTACATTCCGCTCCATTGAGCGCGGCAAAAAAGCCGAACAGTATGCAGTCGACAAAGAACGCGGCTGGATGAGCGAGGGCTGGGCTGCGTGGGTCGGCACTTATGAGGATTTGAAAAACGGCACCGAGGGGCAGTACAGAATAAAACCCGCCCACGTTTACAAAGACGGGCAGACCGCTCCCGAATACGATGCCGAAGCCGATAACGGCTACTGCGGCAACGCAGTGCTTGCAGACGGTACCGTGGTTACGACCAATTACGGCAAATACGATATTGCCGAAAAGACCGCCG
Organism: Acutalibacteraceae bacterium; assembly: GCA_045642645.1. GTDB lineage: Bacteria > Bacillota > Clostridia > Oscillospirales > Acutalibacteraceae > DTU089. The sequence goes on from JAZUJG010000223.1 coordinate 1,910, forward strand.
ATGGCGCTCACTACAAAACTTTTATTTGCTCAAAGCGCATAAATCTTAAAGATATTGACCGCCTGAGCGAATTATTAAAGGGGTAATAGAAATGAAAAAGGAAAGTAAACTTTACAACATTTTCACCGTACTTGTCGGTGCGCTTTTGGTAGGCGCTATGTGGCGCGTGCGCGGCACTCACGGCTGGGGCTCCGAAATGGGCGTTCTCAATGTCGGCTT
>JAZUJG010000224.1:0-6160 GCA_045642645.1 Acutalibacteraceae bacterium
TCCTTTGAAAGCTCGCCCGCCGCACCGTTTGTGATGCTGTCGGAAAGAACTACCGCGGAAATTGCGCCCTCGTTCTTTTTGGCGATTTCAAAGATTTTATCGTTGCCGGTGAGAACTACATTTATTCTGTCGGTAACATTGAAGTCGGAATCCTTACGCATGGTCTGGATTTTGCTTATAAGCTCCTTAACGAAGCCCTCCTCGATAAGCTCGGGGGTAAGCTCGGTGTCGAGTGCGACCGTAACGCCCTTGTCGGATACGGTGAACACGCCCTCTTTCTGCTCGGTTTCTATAAGCACATCCTCGGGAGCAAGCTCCACTGCGCCGTCTGCAAGATTGAGCACGAGCTTGCCGTCGGTATCAAGCTGAGCCTTTGCCTCGGATTTAAGTGCGGCGAGTGCTTCCCTTATAGCGCCGAGCTGCTTGCCGTACTTGGGACCGAGCGTACGAAGCTGCGGCTTGAACTTGTAGGAAACGAACGAAGAAGCATCGGTTACGAACTCAACCTTTTTAACATTAAGCTCGTCGCGGATGATTTCGGTGAAGTAGCCCTCGACCTGCTTGTCGCACTGAACGAACATAGTTGAAAGCGGCTGACGGTTCTTGATATTGGAGCCGTTTCTTGCGGCTCTGCCGAGCACGACAATATCGACGACCTCGTCCATATTCTTTTCAAGCTCTGCATCAATAAGGCTTTCGTCAACTGCGGGGAAATCGCAAAGATGTATGCTTTCGGGGGCGTTCTTATCGACCGTGCAGACGATATTTCTGTAAATCGCCTCGGTCATAAACGGCACCATGGGAGCCGCCGCCTTTGCGGTGGTAACGAGCGCGGTGAACAGAGTCATATATGCCGCGATCTTGTCATCGGTCATACCCTGCACCCAGTAGCGTTCTCTGCCGCGGCGAACATACCAGTTGCTCATTTCGTCGGTGAACTCCTGCAGAGCCTTGGCGGCTTCGGGAATACGGTAGTTTTCAAGGTTGTCGTCAACATCCCTGACCATTGAATTGAGCTTGGAAAGCAGCCACTTATCCATAACGGTGAGCTTGCAGTCCGCAAGGTTATACTTGGTGGGATCGAACTTGTCGATATTGGCGTAAAGCACATAGAACGCATAGGTGTTCCACAGTGTGCCCATAAACTTGCGCTGGCCCTCAACAACGGTCTTGCCGTAGAAGCGGTTGGGCAGCCACGGAGCGGAGTTGGTGTAGAAATACCAGCGAATGGCATCCGCGCCGTAGGTTTCAAGTGCTTCCATCGGGTCAACGGCGTTGCCCTTGGATTTACTCATCTTCTGACCGTTTTCGTCCTGAACATGACCGAGAACTATAACATTCTTATAAGGAGCCTTGTCGAAAATGAGTGTGGAAATCGCAAGCAGCGAATAGAACCAGCCGCGAGTCTGGTCAACGGCTTCGGAAATGAAGTCCGCCGGGAACTGCGCCTCGAAAAGCTCTTTGTTTTCAAACGGATAGTGATGCTGTGCAAACGGCATTGAGCCGGAGTCGAACCAGCAGTCTATAACCTCGGGAACGCGATGCATCTGCTTGCCGCATTCGGGGCATTTAATGGTAACTGCATCAATATAAGGTCTGTGCAGCTCGATATCCTCGGGACAGTTGTCGCTCATCTCTTTAAGCTCGGCAATAGAGCCTATTGAATGACGGTGGCCGCATTCGCATTCCCAGATATTAAGCGGAGTACCCCAGTAACGGTTGCGGCTGATGCCCCAGTCCTGAACATTTTCAAGCCAGTCTCCGAATCTGCCCTTACCGATGCTTTCGGGAATCCAGTTGATTGTGTTGTTGTTCTTAATAAGGTTTTCTCTTACGTCGGTCATCTTGATAAACCAGGATTCGCGTGCGTAGTAGATAAGAGGTGTGGAGCAGCGCCAGCAGTGCGGATATTCGTGCTCGAACTTGGGAGCATCGAACAGAAGACCTGCTTTTTCAAGGTCAACAAGCACAAGCGGATCTGCTTTTTTAACGAACACGCCCTCGTAGGGTGTGGGCGCGGTCATATTGCCCTTGCCGTCTACAAGCTGAACGAACGGCAAATCGTAGCGTCTGCCGACTCTTGCGTCATCCTCACCGAATGCGGGTGCGCAGTGAACGATGCCGGTACCGTCTGTCATGGTAACGTAGGTATCGCACATTACGAAATGCGCCTTTTTGTGCTGCTTTTCGCAAAGGGGTGTCACATAATCGAAAAGCGGCTCATATTCTTTGTATTCAAGGTCGCTGCCCTTGAAGGAGTCAAGAATTTCATAGGCGGGGGCATCCTCTGCCGCGAGCTTGCCGAGTACGGTATCAAGCAGCGCCTCTGCCATATAGTAGGTGTAGCCGTCGGCGGCTTTCACCTTGCAGTAGGTGTCGTTGGGGTTTACGCAAAGCGCAACGTTCGAGGGCAGAGTCCACGGTGTAGTGGTCCACGCAAGGAAATAGGCATCCTCGCCCTTTACCTTGAAGCGAACAACGGCTGAACGCTCCTTAACGAGCTTGTAGCCCTGAGCGACCTCGTGCGATGAAAGCGGAGTGCCGCAGCGCGGGCAGTAAGGTACAATCTTGAAGCCCTTGTAAAGAAGATTTTTTTCGTAAATCTTTTTGAGTGCCCACCACTCGGACTCAATGAAATCGTTGTGGTAAGTAACATAGGGGTCATCCATATCAGCCCAGAAGCCGACAGTACGCGAGAATTTTTCCCACATACCCTTATATTTCCACACGCTCTCCTTGCAGTGGTCAATGAACGGCTCAAGGCCGTATTCCTCTATCTGCTCCTTGCCGTCAAGGCCGAGCATCTTTTCGACCTCAAGCTCAACGGGCAGACCGTGAGTATCCCAGCCGGCTTTACGGGGCACCATATAGCCCTTCATGGTGCGGTAGCGCGGAATCATATCCTTGATAACGCGGGTAAGCACGTGGCCGATATGCGGCTTGCCGTTTGCCGTGGGGGGACCGTCGTAAAATACATAGGGTGCGGCATCGCGCTTATCCTCTATGCTTTTTTCAAAGATTTTTTCGTCATGCCAGAACTGTTCGATTTTCTTTTCCTGCTCAACGAAATTCACATTGGGTGAAATAGGTTCGTACATATTGCTTCCTCCTGAAAAAATTTGGAACGGTGCGGGCGAAAAATAAAAAGCCTTCGCCCCGTAATAACGGGACAAAGGCATAAACACTTTGCTAACCACCCATTTATTACAGCGTACCGTCATACGCCGCCCCTTTAACGGTGGGCTGCCGGAGAAGCTTACTCGCCTGCGCTTTCAACCTTCGGCTCGGGAGTGATGTTCACACAGCTTTAAGGCACCGGGCTTACACCGTCCCCGGCTCGCTTTGCCCCTGCGGCAGGCTACTGTCTCCGTCATCGCTTTTAACACAAACAGTATATTAGCACTAAACCGATAATAATGCAAGTGTTTTTTATATTATAATGTTTTGGCGGCTTCCTTTGCCTTGTATTCCTCAAGAGCTTTTTCAACCGCTTCGTCGATTTCTTTTTTCCTGTTCTGATTTTCGGTGCGGTTATCTACCCAGACGCAGGCAATGAATGTGCCCATGGCGGTAAGCAGATGCCACCAGGAATGGCCCTGGAAATTGCCCTGTGCAATGGAGTTGATTTCGTTATCGCCCCAGAGTGAAGTGATTACGAATGCTATCGCAAATGTGGCAATAAGGGTAATAACAAGTCCGACTTCCTTTTTCGGAATGGTCTTGAATTTTGTAATAAGCATATAAAGAAGCGGTACACAGGTAATAAAGCAGCCGAGCTCGGCAAGCGAAAGTCCGCCGTGGTCGCCGCCCATATCGTAGGGAACACCGAATTCATCTCTGCCGCCGATCCACAGGGGGCGGTTCTTCTGCACAAAGACCTCGAATGTAAGCACAAGAAGGACAATTACAGCCCAAACGGTAACAAGCTTTGTTATGCGTTTTCTCATCTTCGGGTCATCGCAGTAAAGCTCAAATGCAAAGCAGAGCACACCCGACCATGCCATAAGTTCGGTGAAGGTCATATCCACATAGCTTGCAAGCAGCTTTGTGGTAATGGTGCCGGGTGCAAATTCGCCGTAATCGGCGGTGTGCATACCCACACTTGTTACGCTCATGACCGCAACGATTGCAAAGAACACATACCAGTACCATTTTTTATTTTTCTTGCAGAGCAGCACGATAATGCTTATTATCGCTGCAAGAGTATATGCCCAGTTGGTCATAGTGGCGGCGTACTGTGCGCAGTACTGACCGAATGTGGTGGCGCCGAAGCCGTTTGCATCGGCAGCCAGACCGCTTATAGCGTTCCAGTCAAGTCCGTAGTAAGTAAACCACTGAATGAAATTGAGGTTGCCGAGCGCGGCAGCTATCTGCTCAATAGTTTCCGAGAAGCTGAAACTGCAGATAGATTCCCAAGCAAGTTGAAAAATGCCCATAATGTCGCCTTCCTGTACAAGTTTTAGTAAAGACCTTTAATAATTAGTAAAGATATTATAAATTCAGTTTATGGGATTTGCAATAGCAAAACGGGAAAAAGTGAAAAAATAATGCTTTACATATTACTGTTTTTTGCATATAATATATACTTGTGATAATATGCAGAAACCGAAAGGATAATTTTTATGCTTCAGTTTGAAGAATTAAGGCTTGAACTCCTCTCTTATGAGGATAAATTAAAGGATCTTTCCGAAGCTCTCGGAATGGTGAAAATGCGCGAGGAGCTTGCCGGACTCAAAGAGCAGAGCGCGCAGGACGGCTTCTGGAACGATATTGAAAATTCACAGAAAGTGAGCCGTAACATCTCGGTGCTTGAAAACAAGATAAAGGCTTACGAGGACCTTACCGCAACATTTGAGGACACGGTAACGCTTATAGAGCTTGCCGATGAGGAAGAAGACGAAAGCCTTTTCGACGAGTGCCGCCAGAGTGTTGACGGATTTATTTCCACACTCGATGCCATGACACTTTCCACCCTTTTAAGCGGCGAGTATGACTCCAAAAACGCCATTCTCACATTCCACGCAGGCGCCGGCGGTACCGAGGCGCAGGACTGGGCGCAGATGCTGTTCAGAATGTATAACCGCTGGGGCGAGCGCCACGGCTTCAAGGTCTCCACGCTCGATTACCTCGACGGCGACGAAGCCGGTCTTAAATCCGCCGTAATACTCATAGAGGGTGAAAACGCCTACGGCTACTTAAAGAGCGAAAACGGCATACACCGCCTTGTGCGCGTTTCGCCGTTCGATGCTTCCGGCAGACGCCACACCTCGTTCGCTTCGCTTGAGGTCATGCCCGAAATCGACGACAGTATTGATGTTGACATAGCCCCCGAGGATATCAAGATGGACGTTTACCGTTCCTCCGGCGCAGGCGGTCAGAAGGTCAACAAAACCTCATCCGCTGTTCGCCTTACACACATACCCACCGGCATAGTCTGCTCTTGCCAGGTCGAACGCAGCCAGCACCAGAACCGCGAAGTCGCCATGCGTATGCTCATTTCAAAGCTCGTGGAAATAAAAGAACGCGAGCATCTTGAAAAGATAAGCGATATTAAGGGCGTGAAGAACGAAATCGCCTGGGGCAGCCAGATTCGCTCGTATGTATTTATGCCCTACACGCTCGCCAAAGACCACCGCACAGGCTTTGAAAACGGCAATATAAACGCCGTTATGGACGGCGACCTTGACGGATTTATTAACGCCTACCTCAAAATGCAGGCAAACCAATAATTGTTGGGCTCGTAAAAAAGCGCAGAGCGAAAAACCCGAAAAAACACAGTATTCTCATACGGATATGCTTGTATGAGAATACTGTTTTTATATAGAATAAATCTTGTTTTTCTTGCACCGTTTTCGCCCTCGGCGTATCTGCATACGCCTGTCGGGCGACAAACGGCACATCTGCATCTTTTTCACGAGCCCCGGTTAAGTGTGTATGTTCTTCAACCCCCCGTCATCCGCACACAATATCCTTGTAGCTTATCTTCACAAACTTTTCAAGCTCGCGCGGGGCGGTCTCGACCTGAAAGCCGATTTTGCCGCCGCTGTACATAATGGTATCAAACGCGAGTGCGCTTTCGTGCAGCACGGTGGTGAACGGCTTTTTCATACCTATGGGCGAGCAGCCGCCGTGAATGTAGCCCGTAAGCGGCAGCAGATCC
>JAZUJG010000225.1:0-2630 GCA_045642645.1 Acutalibacteraceae bacterium
TGCCGTTTTCGGTCGCGTGATTTAAAAACTGTGCATTTATGTATTTAGCCGTCATACGCGGACTGTGTATTGCATCGTTTGCGGAAAAATAATTGATTACGGCACATTCACTGCGCGGAACAGATTCAAGAAACGGCAAAACGGAGTTTTCCCATTTTATTTTCGGCGCCGCCTTATATGTGTCCTGCAAATAATAACCGCGTTCGTCAAGGCTGTTTTTCAGTTTGGCGTGTCTGAATTCGCTTTTTGCGGTGTCAGCAGCCTGCCACGCCGAAAAATTAAGTCCGCAGGGCTTTTCCGCCAATTCGGGCGGCACGTTACATCTGTTCAGAAGTACCGCTTTACCGCGCACCTCGCAAAGCTCGGGGAAACGGTTTTCGGTAAACCACAGAGCATTGTTTTCGATAAATCTGCGGTAAAATGCAGCAAAGGTGATATCCGAGGGCGCGCCGTCATCACGGTTAACCGAAACAAGCACTGTTTCGGACGGGTTTTCGGTAAGAAAACGAATGATATGCGCAAGCACATCGTCAAAAAGAAGCTTCTGCCTGCCGAAAGGCTTTTTGCGGCAGTCTATAACGCTGTGAACGGTTTTTATAACATCGCCGTCAAGTTCAATTCTTACATCAAGCAGGCGTATCCCCGCCTGCAGCTGCTCATAAATGCTCATATCCTGGCATTTTGTGAAATATTTAAAATCCACATTTTGCGTGCAGGAATTGTGCGTGCCGGGTAAAGTGATATCGGCAATATTCAGGTTATCGGGCAGAAATTTCATCCATTCGTTCACATTATCACCTCGTTCCGATATTAACACAAAATGCGCCGATGTTCAATGAGTTGCGGCGAATAAACACCAAAATTTTGTTTAATGTGGGAGAAACTTTATTTAAAGTATTATTGCAATTATTGTTGTTGTGTGATAGAATAAACAGGATATAATCCGTTAGTATGGGTTAGTGCGAAAGAATATGCGTTTATGCAGCGCAAAAACAATAGAGGGATTAGTTTTGAATACTGTTATTTCATTGGCAAACTTTGCCAAAAAACACATTAAGGGGTTGCTTGTTGTTGCAGATATACTTGCCATACTGCTGGCATTTTTCGCTGCAACCACACTTAAATTCGACCAGATGGAAAAACTGCCCGAATGGTATAAATCCCGGATAGTTTTTATAGTGCTTGTAGATATTGTCGCAACTATTGCTTCGTTTATATTTACGCACATTTACAGTCGTATGTGGCAGTATTTTGTGGCAGGCGATTATTTTGAACTGTTCCTCGGCACCTGTATTTCAAAAACCGTGACATTTGCGGTTTTCTTCACTATATGGACTGTGTACACGCGTGAGTTTATGACCTGGATGGCGCTGTACTTTATGATTTTCCTGTTTTTTGTGATGCTTTCACGCACCATAGTGCTTTCGGGGTATCATCTGTGGCGCAAAAAAGTTATAGCCGGTAAGCGCGGTACAGCCAAAAAGAAAAATGTTATGATAATAGGCGCCGGCGGTGCGGCGAGCAGACTTATTAAGGAGCTGCGCAGCTCAACCTATGTAAACCGTTATAATGTTGTGGCGCTTATTGATGACAACAAGCGCAAGATCGGCGAATACCTTGACGGCGTTCGCGTTTGCGGTAACCGTAACGATATCGTAAGCGTCGCCGAAAAGTATCGCGTGGATGAAATTTTCATTGCAGTTCCCTCTGCCAGCGAGCAGAACAAAAAGGAACTTTTAAGTATATGCGTTAAAACCGGCTGTGTGCTCAAAACTCTGCCGGCAATAGTTGCAGTTGACGATAGCGGCAAGCTCGGCGGCAAGCTGCGCAAGGTCGATTATGCCGACCTTCTGGGCAGGGAGCAGATAAAGCCCGACCTCACGCAGGCGTTTGAGCTGCTTAAGGGCCATACCGTGCTTGTAACGGGCGGCGGCGGCTCAATAGGCGGCGAGCTTGTAAGGCAGGTAGCGAAAAGCGGCGTTGCCAAACGCATAATCATATTTGATATTGCCGAAAACGGCGCTTATGAAATTCAGCAGGAGGTCAGAAGAAAATACCCGAATGTTGACCTGCGCGTTATGATAGGCTCCGTAAGGGATGAAAAAAGGCTTGACGAGGTATTTACCGAGTATAAACCGAGCTTTGTTTACCACGCGGCGGCTCACAAGCATGTGCCGCTTATGGAGGACAGCCCCAAGGAAGCCGTCAAGAACAATGTTTTCGGTACATATAACCTTGCAAAAACTGCGGACAGGCACCATGTAAAACGCTTCGTTATGATTTCCACCGACAAGGCGGTCAACCCCACCAATGTTATGGGTGCCACAAAGCGTATATGTGAAATGATAGTGCAATCCTTCAATAAATCCTCCGCAACCGAGTTCGTGTGTGTTCGTTTCGGCAATGTGCTTGGCTCAAACGGCAGCGTTATCCCGCTTTTCAAAGAGCAGATCGAGGCAGGCGGTCCCGTTACCGTAACACACCCCGATATTATCCGTTACTTTATGCTTATACCCGAGGCTGTTTCGCTTGTGCTGCAGGCGGGCGCATTCGCAAAGGGCGGCGAGGTATTCATTCTCGATATGGGCTCGCCCGTTAAAATGCGCGAGCTTGCAGAAAACCTCATAAGG
>JAZUJG010000226.1:0-7758 GCA_045642645.1 Acutalibacteraceae bacterium
AAGCCGTGAACATTGCACACATCATCGCCGGCATTGTCGAAATTGCAGTTTCTGACCGCTATATTGCCGCGGCACATACTGAACTGCAGAAAATCCGCATAAGATGTCAGGTCGATTTCCGTATTTTCAGGCGGCGAAAAATCGAGTTTTTCGAGCGTTACGCCGTCGCAGTTCTGCGCTATGAAAGCAAGCGAATTATTAAAGCTCTGGCGCACATTTTCAAGCTTTATGTTTTTGCAGGAATCGGCAAGTATGCCGACCTCGTACCTTTCAACAGGGTAAAAATAAAATATCTGCCCCGGCTCGTAATCCTTTGGTGTAATAAAGCGCACGCTGAACACACGCTCGGAGGTTTCACGCACGGATGCGGCACCCGAAAACGGATGCACACCGTTCCTGACGGTGTGGCTGTAATTGTCGGGGCGTGCGGTTATCATCCAGCCGCCTGCCCAACCGCCGTTCTCGTGCATAACAAAGGGGAATTTATAATCGCTGCCGTAAAAGTAATAGCCATCACGCTCCTCGCGGTAATTACTCACGCTGTCGAGCTTAAAGGTAACATAAAACGGCGACGCTTTGAGAACGGTGAATTTATGAATGTTTGGAGCAACCGTTTCGATATTAAGATTTTTCAGCGTAATATTCCTGCAGTTTTTCATAACGATATGTGTCATTCTGCCGTTCATTATGAAGGATGAGCCGCTGCAGTCGATTTCCATATCGCTGACATTTTCAATGATTACCGCTGCCCTGCGCAGATTTTTCTGCTCGCCGAGGCTGTATTCATCTGTGGCTATGGTGTTTGAGATATGAATTTCGCGCTCGTTGGCGTTTTTACGCATAAACACATAGTTGCCCTTCAGGAGTGTAAGCGTTTTGGGTGCGGGCATTTCAGCCGCGGTCTTAAAAAGATTGCGAAAACCCTCGGTCGCTTCGGTATTCGGTTTTACGCTGAACGACTCGGGATATACTACCACACGCTCACCTCCTGCAAAAAATACTGCTTATATGATACATTGTTATTTTTACATATCGAGGGGTGAGAGTCTGTTTTCATCGAGGACAACATTACTGTAACCGTAAATCTTATTTTGCAGGATATTGGCTGCAAGCGGATAATCTACCGCCCAATACCATATTTCCTCGCTGTGCGCTTCGCGGCAGTCCTCGGTGGGCATTACTACCTGCTCGACCTTGAATTTCGCCCATTCGCCTATGACTGCCTTTGTTGCGTATGAGATTATTTCCGCTTCGCTGAAGCTGGTTTCAAGGTACGGAACAAACTTTTTAACATAGGTCGTCGCCTGTTCAAGACTTATGCCCTGAGCCTTTTTGAGCAGAGCGATTATCACCTGTCTCTGACGGCGCGTTCTGCTTACATCGCCGTCGGCATCGCAGTGGCGGCTGCGGCAGAATGCAAGCGCCTCATCACCGTTGAGTGTAACATCGCTGCCGGCTTCAATATTGAAATGATAGCTCGAATTGATGTAATCCGCCTCGTACTGCTGCACCTCTACGGTGACGCCGCCGAGTTCATCTATAACTGATTTAAAGAATGCGAAGTTAATCATTGCATAGCCGTCGATTTTGATTTTAAAGTGGCTCTCGATGGTGTTCACAAGATTATCTATACCGTAAAACGGGAATGCTGCATTGATTTTGTTGAAGCTGCCGTAACCGTCGGGGGATTCCAGGTACGCAAAGCTGTCACGCATTATTGAGGTTATGGTGATTTTACCGAGATTACGGTTTATCGAGACTATCATCATAGAGTCGGTAAGACCGGATATGGTGGTTTTGTTTCGTGTATCAACGCCGACACAAAGAACATTTATAACATCCTTATCATACATAACATCGCCGCCGTTTGTCGCCCACTCTTTAAGTGCGGCTTCAAATCCGTAAACATCGCCCTCGAAAATATCGGCAAAATTCGGGTCATCTTCAAGCTTTGCGGGCTGAGTTTCATCATCGAAATCGTAAACAAGAGTGTCCTCGACCTCGGGTACGGTGTTTACAAGCATACGCCAATACACAAAGCCGCCTGCAAAAATCGCAATAACAAGCGCAAGCAGAATGCAGAGCACGATTATAACTTTTTTGTCGGATTTTTCTTTTTTCTTTTTAGCCATTTATATCACCCGATTTTCAGTGTTCGGCTCTGTAATTACTGCATTCCTCACAGCCGCAAACTACCGTGCCATCTTCAAAAACAAAATAACTGACATATTTGCCGGTCATACCTGCACCGGTGCCAGAGTAAGAGTTTTCCGAAACAAACGGGCAAACGGGCATTTCCTGATTTGCAAGAAATGTAAACATTTTTCTCGATGCCATATTCTCTTTTTTGAGGTAATAGCCTTCATCGCAGCCATCGTTATAATCGCTTGTGTTCCCACCCGAGCGATAACCGCCACGCAATTCACCGAGAGTGTATATTAAATTGAAAGGTACGCAATCCTTATCTGCATACGGATCTGCTGCATTAATTTTAAGATCCACCATATCTGAAGTCTTATTTGTGCTCCAAGTAGTGAGTGTCTTCTTACCGTCACCAAGAGGAATGCTCGGTTGTTTTTTTCCGTTATCAAGCATACCGTACATACCCTCCTGAATGGTCGTCTGTACCATCTGCGCTTGATTACGGCAATCGTTAATTTTGTTGTTTTTAACCGATATGCTGAAAATCGGAACGGCAACTGCCGTAAGTATGCCGAGAACGATAATACAAGTAAAAAGCTCCATAATGGTAAAGCCTTTTTTCGAACGCAAAAAACGATACATTATTTTCACCTCATAAAATTTTGGTTACATATATACACATTTAATATATCATATTATATTGCCTTTTGCAATATAAACGCAAAAAAACAATACCACAGACAGAAAATTAACAAATCCGCGAAAAATAATGCAGGGGCATTACGAAAATGCCCCTGCCGGAGAATATCAATATGCGATATTATTTCTTAACGAATTTTGCGGTATCGCCTACATCGCTTGAGTTAGCGCCGACTGCACAGAGCACGCAATACTTGTATGTGCCGGGTGCAAGATCCTCGGTGTCGATAAATGATGTGGCATTGTCGACCTCGGCAATTCTGACCTTGGCTGTCTTTTCGGTATTGTCGGGGTTAAGCTCACATCTGTAAACGCGGTACTTGGTTATGCCGGAAACGCCTCTCCAGTAAACCTTGGCGGCATCGCCTGTGGTATGGTCAGCGGCAATAGCGGTAATTACGGGAATGTTGCAGACATATTTTGCACGGTCGCGTTCGCTGCGCGGGCCTTCATTGTCGCCCCTTACTGCGCTTACGCAATAATCGTAGCGGTAGTTTCTTTCAAGTCTGGAAGTATCGATATAGCTTGTGCCGTTAACATCGGCAATTGCTTCCCATGCCTTAACGGAATTGTCGGCATTTACCATACGCTTGTAAACGCGGTAGGTGGTTACGCCTGCTACTGCTTTCCAGGTGATTTTCATAGAGCCGGTGGAAAGACCGACCGATACGCCGGTGGGAGCGGTAAGACCTGCGTTGTAAACGACCTTTGAGGTGTCGCCTACATCACTTGAGTTGGGGCCGACTGCGCAAAGCACGCAATACTTGTAGCTTGCGCCGTTCTTGAGATCTTCTGCGGTATCAATAAATTCGGTCTTGCCGGTAACTTCACCGATTCTTACCTTAGCGGTCTTTTCGGTGTTGTCGGGGTTAAGCTCGCACCTGTAAATACGGTATGTGGTAATGCCGGAAACGGGTCTCCAGTAAACTCTTACCGTACCGCCGGGCTGATTCTGACCTGCAATAGCGGTAATAACCGGAATCGTGCAGGTGTATTTTGCTCTGTCATAGCCGCTGAATGCGCTGTATGTGCTGTTCTTGATAGCGCGTACGCGGTAATCGTAACGGTAGTTTCTTTCGAATCTGGAGATGTCGGTGTACTTGTTGGTGGTAACATCGGCAACAACGGTCCATTCACCGACATTGTTCTTTGCATCTATCGTGCGTCTTTCAAGTCTGTATTTGGTTGCACCGCTTACTGCAGACCAGCTTACATTCATGCAGCCCTTGCCGCAGTTTACCGCAATTTTTGCGGGTGCTGCAAGCGAGGTGGTGTACTTAGCATTTGCGGTGGTGCCTATTTCGCCGGCTTCATTGCCGATAACGCAGAGCACGCAGTATTTGTAGCGGGTGTTGACCTCGAGGTCTGTATCCTTATAGCTTGTGGTGCTGCCGGCAACCTCGGCAACTCTTTCATTTTTGGTAAGAGCCTTGCCGCTGTCGTCGATTTCGCACCTGTAAATGCGGTACTTGCTTACACCTGCAACTGCATCCCACTTAACGGTAAGACCTTCACCGCCGTTGTTGGCAACGCTGAGCTTTGTAACTGTGGGGATAGTGGCAACATTGAGAGTTGCTACTGCCATAGCGGTATCATCGCTGTTTCTTACGAGAGTTTTGCTGTCAAGCAGAAGCTGATCGCAGGAAACCTTGATGGTGGTTTTGGGTCTGTTTGCGCTTACTACCTTAAAGGTTGCGTAAAGCACTGCCGTGTCGGCAGTTGTGCTGCCGATAGCCTTATTGCCCGTGAATGCCACGCTGTAAACATTGGAAGAATCAATTTTTGCACCGTGCTGTTCCTCTGCCGCGCTTGCTGCCGAAGCAGTACCGCCCGTAACAGGAGCAAGAACTGCGGGATCGTACTCAAAGAATACTACGGCGCCCATTGCAGACTGACCCTTTGCAACTTTTACATTGACAGTAATCTGGTCATTGATGCACTGTGTAGCCGAAGCTTTGAGATACTGTGTTGCATCTGCAGCGCCTGCCGTAAGTGAAAGGCAGGTGAAGCAGGAAACCAACATAACGAGGCACAGTATGGCTGAAATAGTTTTTTTCATAATAAATACCGTTCCTTTCGGGTTTTGTGTTTATTCGTATGCACAATAAATATAACACACATCGTACCGCCGTGTCAACAAAACAAAGAAAAAACAACTTGAAATTTTAGCCAAAATTCAAGTCGTTTTTTATACAATATAATATTATAATTCGCTTTTGCAAAAAGATTTACCTTTTGTTCACAAATTACAGCACCATTTCGTGACGGACATAGTAAAGCAGCGCTTCTTCATCACGCACAAAACTGCGGCGCGGCACCGACACAATGCGGCGAACCGTTCCGCCGGAGAGTGAAACGCAGACGCGCAGGGCATCGCTCGCGCGCTTGGCAATAAACCCCTCGCCGAATACAACGCACGAAACATCCTTGGCGCGCAGGTCATGCTTCTCTATAAATGCATTGACCACGGGGTAAACACCGCCGAGGCAGCCGTCGCAGGCAATTATGATTTTATCGTAATCTTCAACGCGGTTATCGTAGCCGCCGGGAACACCCGCCGCCCTGCCGCAGAAATTATTTATTTTTTTAACAAGCGACGATGAATTTGAAAGCTCACGAAGCTCAAGAACATCAATATCGCGCGCGGCGCTTTTGCGGCAAAGCTCGGCAACGGTTTCATCGCCGGAGCAGTGAACAAGCAGTGTTTTCAAAACTACACCCCGAATGCAAGATATTGTTACATAAAGCAAGCAATATAACAAAATATAGTATAGCACATATATGACAAAATGTAACTGTTTTTTGCATTTTTCTTCATTTTCCGCAATTTGCACAAAGCAAACGGCAGCTTTTATGCACTTTGGTAAAAGCCGCCGAATTTACAGTTTGTTCACCGAATATTAAAGAAAGTTCACAAAACCTTAATACGCAATTTATTTCTGTATGTTACAGTTTAATCACTGAAACGGAGAACTCCCAATCCGTTTCGGAAGTTTTCATTCCTATCTCCTTATTTCCATATTTACCCCTTTGAGAAAGGCTCCGGTTTACCCGCCGGAGCCTTTTTCGTGTGTTATTCAGTTTACAACCTCGTACATCTGCGCGGCCTCATCCTTTTTGGCATATTCATTCACCGAAAGCACCTTGTACTTTGTCAGATTTGCGCCCATCTGAATTGCTATGACATCGCCCGCTTTGACCTCGTAGGATGCGCGGGCGACCTTGCCGTTGACCTCGACATGCTTTGCATCGCACACCTCGTTTGCAACGGTACGGCGCTTGATTATTCTTGAAACCTTCAAATATTTATCTAATCTCATACTAACCTCTTAAAGCATTTTTCTGTATTTTAACACATTTCAGAACATTTTACAATCTTATTATTCGCCGCCAAGCATATCGCAAAAAACCACAAACGCCCATTGGTGCATTTTCAAAGCAAAACGGTCTGCCTGCGATTTTACGGGCTCCACCCACACAAGAAAATGGTCTTTTTCTATCGGCTCAGCGATTTTTTCTGTCAGCTCGCCCGTATAATAATACTGATACGGATGGAAATAGCCTATATCGGTCTGGTCGGGCTTATACTGTTCCGCTGTTGCAAAACAGTTCTTGATTTTCACACCGAAGCCGACTTCCTCAAGCACCTCACGGATGAGGTTCTGCTCATCGGTTTCGCCTTTTTCTCTGCCGCCGCCAATAAAAAAGAGCTTGCTGCCCTCTTTGCCGGCAACGCCGATTTTGCCGTCTTTTACCGGCAGAAAATATGCGCCGGGGCGCTCGTAGTAATCGGCATTTTCCTTAACTCCGTCAATAAAATGCGGCATCGCATATATTTCGGAATCATACCATTTTTCCTGAAAATCCACCTGCGCGCGAATTTCCTCCGCCGTGAAGTTCACACCCTCGGGAGCGGCAACGAGCTTGTCCTCAACATCATTTCTGCGGTAAACCGCGCCGATTATCCTGCAAGCACAGCTTTCAAGCGGCTCACTCACGCCGAGCAGGTAAACATCAAGCTCCTCGCCGTCACCACCCAAAACGCCGGGAATATAGCCGTAGTTTATGGGGTAAGTCAGCGAGTAATTTGCCTTTTTATGCACATAGCCCACAGGCCTGTCTATTTTTATTTCAACACGTCTGCCCATATAGCGCTCAACAAGCGCCCTGCGCGTTTGAATATCCATAACGCCCTCCGAAAAATCAATATCAGCAGTAGTGAATTATAACCGAAAACCGCATATATGTCAAACGCAGCAAAACTAACGTTAATCTAAACCGGCTTTGCAATTACAAAGATTCCAGAATTTCGCTTCTTGACAATCAGGCAAAAATCAAATATAATAATCAACGCTTTATGTGCTATTTTCTACCGAGCAAAGCAAAGCGCAGAAACAATTAAATATTTCGGGGTGTAGCGCAGTTGGTAGCGCGCCTGCTTTGGGCATCGTCGCCGAGCGCCGCCTGCGGCGGATGCAGCGAGGCGAGGATGGTGCAGCGGTCAAAATTTGCAGCGAAGAATGAGCGTCCGCAAATTTTGGGCACCGCAAACCGGGCGACCAAAGCAAATCAAAAACAGAATATGTATATTTCGGGGTGTAGCGCAGTTGGTAGCGCGCCTGCTTTGGGCATTGCCGCCGAAGCGCCGCCTGCGGCGGAAGCAGCGAGGCGGGAATGGTGCAGCGGTCGAAATTTTGCGAGTGATAGCGAGCGTAAAATTTCGGGCACCGCAAACCGGGCGAGCAAAGCAAAGCGCAGATAAAATCGAATATAACGGGGTGTAGCGCAGTTGGTAGCGCGCCTGCTTTGGGAGCAGGATGTCGGGGGTTCGAATCCCTTCACTCCGACCACACGAGTGTTCATAAGGGATTTAACCTTTGAGCACTCGTATTTTTAATAGAGAAAAAGGGATTCGAA
>JAZUJG010000227.1:0-2719 GCA_045642645.1 Acutalibacteraceae bacterium
ATCAATTTTACCGTTAAGTAGATCTCGCTTTAATTGTATTTCATCCTTAGGAGGTTTGATAAAGTAGTGAACGAAATCAACAGCAATTAAAATTAACCATATAAACAATAAAACATCGGATAATTTGTCGGAGTGGTTAAAAATACCTCCGTTGGTCTCAAGACATACTGTGAGCTTGTAAAAATCTTTATAACCTATAATGAAACCTATGGCTGCAAACAATCCGCCAAACGCACCGAGAGTGCACTCCATCGCTTTCCAGGATTCTGCTCCGCGCTTTTCAGAAAATATTTGCGCGGGCTTAAATTTACAGTCAAGCGCATAATGTTTTATGAACACCTGCAAAAGCTGCGCAGCAACCCAACCAAATGCACCGCCAAAAGCGCAGAATACCGTAAAAATTATACCGAAAAAGCTTTTTTTCAGTATTACGGTAATAAGGCACATCAAAAACAGACCTATCAAAGCGCCCCAGCTTTCCGGTCTCGTATAAGAAAAATAGATTTTCGGGAAAATATTTTCACGCGGCTTATACGGTCTGTTGAATATAAAATAAAAAAGAATCATGGAAGCGGGGAGAGCTGCGGCAATACAAATAATTTCAAAAAGTTTAAACTGACCGCACACAGCAAGTGTACCCACTGAAAAAATACCGCCGAATGCACCAAACCAACCGAAACCTTTGACAAACAAGGCGGTAAGTCCCTTTTTCATATTTTCTGCCGGGCGTTTACTCATGGAAATCGAAAGAGTCTCGCCGTAAGTC
Organism: Acutalibacteraceae bacterium; assembly: GCA_045642645.1. GTDB lineage: Bacteria > Bacillota > Clostridia > Oscillospirales > Acutalibacteraceae > DTU089. The sequence continues at coordinate 767 of JAZUJG010000227.1, forward strand.
ATAGAACCGCCGAAATACATACCGCATGAGCCTATTGCTGCAAATACAAAGAAATTCTCTTTAACAATGAGGATATCACTAAAACACGCAATGGCAAATCCTATTACAGCACCCGGAAGCATAGCACCTTTTTCACCGCCGATGGTAGTACCGCGCATTCCCCACGCATAAGATGTGAAAAATACAGAAAATATAATTAAACCTATAACTGAAGAAGTACTCATTTAATCTATCCTTTACAGTTTTTTGCCGTATGCGGCTCCGAATGGTCTGTCATTCAGAAGCGTAAAGCCGTTCTTTTCATAGAAATTTCTTCCGCCTTCATTGTCCGAGCCGACAATAAGCATAACGCCTTTAATTCCGCGGTTTTTAAAGTTTGAGCAATAGTTTTCAATGAGTTTTGCCCCTGTGCCTTCGCCGCGGTGCCCGTCAAGCACATCGATATGCAGGTGAGCAGGGTAGTCGTTCTTATAAATATAATGATTATACATTTCAACATACACATCCGCCGTAAATGCACCGTTTTTAAGAGCGGAAACGGTTTCAAGGTACGGCGTAAAATTCTTTTTATATACATCAAAATCAGCAGCGCCGTAAACATAACCGTACGGCACATCGTTTTCATCAACAACTACGAAGCAATTTTCAGGCTCGACCTCAATGTAGTACCTGCAAAAAGTATATTCTATGAATTTTACGGTATCTTCACTTGTGGAAGCATCAATATCAGCGTTTTTAAGACATATTTCGATAACTTTTTCTTTATCTTTCGGGAGATAATTTCTGATTTTCATATAAAATCACCGCGATTCAATAACTTTTTAATATTATATAATACTTTATTTTAAAAGTCTATTTATTTTTTAATATTAATGTGCTATTATTTAGTGGAAAGGTGTGATTTTTATGAAAGATATCAATTACGGTGTTTATCCCACAATGCTTACGCCGTTCACAGACGATAATAAAATCGATTATAACGGCGTTCTGGAATTATTAAAATGGTACGAGAAAAAGGGGGTTGACGGCATTTTTGCAATTTGTCAGAGCAGCGAAATTTTCTTTCTCTCTTTTGAAGAAAGACTTGAATTACTCAGATTTATTATGCAGCACAAACCCGAGGGTATGTCAATAGTCGCTTCCGGTCACACTGCCGATGACCTCGAAACACAGATTGCAGAAGCAAAGGCATTTGTTGCCGAAGGAATTGATGCATATGTTTTCATTTCCAACAGATTTGCAAATGCTGATGAAAGCGACGATGTGCTTTTTGAAAATATGTCCAAAGCGGCAGATGCTATCGGCGATATCCCGTTTGGCGTATATGAATGTCCTTATCCTTACAAACGCGAACTTACGCCGTACTTACTGAAAAAGATGGCTGAAACCGGAAAATACCTGTTTATAAAAGACACTTGCTGCAGCCTCACAAAACTCAAAGACAAGTTAGCTGCGTGCGAAGGCAGCACAATTAAAATATTCAATGCAAATGCCGCAACATTCCTCGAAAGTATGAAAATGGGCTGTGCCGGTTATTCTGGTGTAATGGCAAATTTCCATCCGGAGCTTTATTCCGCTCTTATAGAAGCTTTTGAAACAGGTGATGAAGAGCGTGCAGAATTCCTCGAGAATCTTGTAGGATTTTTCTCGGTTGCAGAGTGTCAATGTTATCCCGTAAATGCTAAATATTACATCGGCCTCGACGGCGTTAATATTAAAATAAATTCAAGAACCAGAAACGCAGCAGAGCTTACCGAAAGCAGGCGTATGGAGATTGATGAAATGTATAAGCTTACCGAGTCTATCAAGAAAATGTACAACATCTGATTATATGCCGCGCCCTCCGTAAAGGAGGGCGATTTTTAAATTTAATGAGGTGAATATTTATTCATTTATGATATTACTAAAAAGACGGCGAAATATATGTTTCGTAAGTCGGAGGCCAAGCGGTCT
>JAZUJG010000228.1:0-2916 GCA_045642645.1 Acutalibacteraceae bacterium
CATCGATTATGCTTTTTATGCGCTCCTCAAAATCGCCGCGGTATTTCGTGCCTGCGACCATACAGGTCAAATCGAGCGATATTATGCGTCTGTTTTTAAGTATTTCGGGGACTTCGCCGCGCGCTATCTGCAAGGCAAGTCCTTCAACGACTGCGGTTTTGCCCACGCCCGGCTCACCTATAAGGCAGGGGTTGTTTTTTGTGCGGCGGCAGAGGATTTCAATAACACGCTCAATCTCCTTTTCCCTGCCTATAACGGGGTCGATTTCGCAGTTTTCCGCCTGAGCGGTAATATCCTTGCCGTACTTCTGCACGGTTGCCCCCTTTTGTGATTTGCTTTTGGTTTTAGCATAATCGTTTTCGGCTTCGCCGGCTATATCGCCGTTGAGCTCATACACCCTCACACCGAGGTTTGAAAGTATATTGCAGGCGGCACTCTGCGATTCGTGTGTGAGTGCCGCAAGAAGTTGTTCTGTACCCGCTTCGCCGCCGCTTTGCGAGTGCACCATTGAAAGTGCATTTTCTATGATTTTACGGCAGCGCGGTGTCACATCCTCGGGCGTAAGGCTTGTGGGGATGCCCACACCGACGGTGTTTTTTATTTGTTCCTCGGCTTTTTTGAGCGTGACCTTTTTGCTCATAAGCACCGAAGCCGAAACGGTGCGCGGGTCGGAAAGCAGACCGAGCAATATATGCTCGCTGCCCACATAGGTGTGACCGAGATTCTCCGCCGCTTCGACTGCGTAATTAAGCGCATTGTTGGCACTTTCTGTAAAGCCCGTAAATCTGTACATATTCGTATCCCCTTTAATCATTTTCGAGTACGGCAAGCGTAAGCAATGTCAAATCATCATTTTTTTCGGGCTGGTAGCGCCTGATAAGCTCGCAAAGCTGATTTGTAAACTCGCGAACACTTCCGCCGCCGAAGCTTTTTAATTCGGAACGCACAAAGGCTCTGTCATCCTCACGCACACCGTCGGAGCACATTAGCACCATATCGCCGCCGCTGACTGTCCCCGAACACCACGCGCTGTCGGCAACGGCGAGTATGCCCATTGGCATTGACGGCTCACCAACGCTGATTACGCGGTTATTTTTCTTAACAAAGCTTTCGGCGGCTCCGCATTTATAAAATTCGACACCGCCCGTAAACAAATCAATACACACCAAATCAAGTGTTACAGAGCACTCCTCACCCGAATGTGAAATGAGCGAGGAATTAACCGTATCGATAGCCGCTTTCATACCAAAGCCGGCTTTTATGAGTTTTTCGAGCAAGGTAACCGCAAGCCCCGAGGATACCGCGGCACGCGCACCCGTACCCATACCGTCGCATATCACGGCATAAAAATAGCCGTCGCCGTCGCGGAATGTGGTGAATGAATCTCCCGAATGCTTTTCGCCGTTTGAGCAGGAACGGCAGGAGGCGGATATAATCCGGTAATGCGGGCGTTCACAGAACACGAGCAGTTTTTCATCGCCGCAGTCATTGATTACGGGGAATTCGAGCTTTTTGCCGCAGAGCGTTTCAAGCCGCGTATGAATACTGCGCTGTGCGGCGTTTTCATCCGCTGTGCCGACTTTCACACGCAGTTCGATTCGCACTCTGTCGCAGGAATCTATAACACAGCAGGCATCGAGCACCTCATAGCCGCAGGAAAGCGCCGCCGCCTTTGCCTTTGCGGCGATATCCATATCGAAGCACACCTGCTCGCCCACCCTGCCGCAGAGTGAATCCAAGAGTGCGGAAACATTCACGAACTGGTCGGATGCAAGCGAATAAATCTCACGCACGCGCGCTTCAACACGCTCGCGCGCCCTGAATTCAAGAAACAATTTATTGAAACTGTCGCACACCGATTCGGTGCGGATGCACCTTGATGCAAAATGCTGCGGAACGGTTTTGTATTCAAGGTAAACATTCTCCTTTTTGAGCATGAGCAGAGTATTGAAGCAATCCTGTGAAACTTCAAATGCTTCATTCCAGCAGGTATCGTAAAGTCCGCACGAGCCGCACACGCGTTCGCGCGTTTTACGGCAGACGGTGTCGATGCCGTGTTTATCGGCGCGAAGCATTGCATCGTTTACGCTGTTAAGTGATTGGCAAATCTCCGCAGATGCCTCCGATGCGCTTTTTAGGCGGCGGACTATATCCGTTCTTACGCTCTCTATCGCAGGTGAAACCACGCTCGGCGCAAGTATATTTTCGAGCTTTGAATTGAATTTAAGGCTGATTGCGATAAATAAAACAGACGATATTGCGGCTTCGAGAAGCGCCGCCGCGGTTTGACTGTTTATGCCGACTATTGCGCCGACCGCAACGCCCGAAAGCATAAACGCAAGTGCCGAAACATATTTACCCATTGAAGAAAACGCACCTGCAAGAAGTCCGCCCACAGAGTAGAATGCAAGCAAAAGCACACTGCCGCTGCCGAGACTCATTGCCGCACCGCTGCACACGCCGACCACCGCGCCGCCAGCCTCGCGGCTGTAATAGGCGCACAAAAGTATAAGCACGCAAGCCGCCGCACGCACCGGCGTAAAATTGCCGATTGTAAATGCTTTAAGCGACATCAGGAATACCGTAAGCGACAGTACGACCGCCGTTGCTTCTTTGGATGTCATTGTGCTTAAACTCCCCTTAAACGCAAGGGCTTCGCGGCTTTTGGTGAAAAGGTACGCGCTCGCCCCGCTTACACACGCTTCCGAAAAGCAGGTAAGCATATTGGTGGCATCGTGCTCTGCGGCATACACCACCGCAAGCCCCGTAGCAAGCATACACACAAATGAAGATATTACCGGCGTTGCCGGATGCGAGCGCACATTTTTAAAGGCTTTGAGCGCAAACATTATTACGCACAATGCGAGCACGGATGCCGAATACCTGAGCGCCGTGACCGAGCCGCAGGTGAAAAAC
>JAZUJG010000229.1:0-6492 GCA_045642645.1 Acutalibacteraceae bacterium
TGAGGATTTGGTGACAAGTGTCTTGTGATTAATGTTCATACCGCCTATGCTTTCGGTTATCCACATCGGGTCGCCGCCGAAAAGCTCGTTGTATTCGGGCGTGCGCAGATGGCGCGCACAGCGAAGCTTGAGAACAAGGTCGTCTATAAGCTCCTGCGCGCCGGTTTCGTCGAGAACGCCGTTTTTCATATCGCGCTCGATGTAAATATCGAAAAACGTTGAATTTCTGCCGAATGACATTGCCGCGCCGTTCTGCTCCTTATTGGCAGCGAGATATGCAAAATAAGTCCACTGAATCGCCTCTTTGGCATTTGCGGCAGGCTTGGAAATATCGCAGCCGTACATAGCCGCCATATCTTTGAGCTTGCCGAGGAATGCTATCTGCTCAAAAAGTTCTTCAAGCAGATGAACGTTATCGGAACTCATAAAGTTATTGCCGATTTTTTCTTTATCCTTTTGCTTTTCGGCAATAAGCACATCAATACCGTAAAGCGCAACACGGCGGTAATCGCCGATAATTCTGCCCCTGCCGTAAGCATCAGGAAGGCCCGTAAGCAAAGCGCAATGGCGAGCCGCTTTCATTTCATCGGTATAAACGCGGAAAACGCCGTCATTATGAGTAGTACGGTATGTAAAATACTGCTCGATTTCATCGGAAAGCTTATAGCCGTATGCTTCGCAAGCAGAACGCGCCATACGGATGCCGCCGAAGGGGTTTACGCCGCGTTTAAGAGGCTCATCGGTCTGCAAACCGACGATAATATCGCTGTCGGTAAGGTAGCCCGGCTTATAGTTGCAGAGCGAGGATACGGTAGTAGTATCGATAGAAAGCACTCCGCCGCGCTCCTGCTCCAGCTTTTTGAGCCTTTCAAGCTCCGCAAGCGCCTTTTTGGTGCGTTCGGTAGCACCCTCAAGAAACGAGCCGTCGCCCGTATAAGTGGTATAGTTCTTGTCAATAAAATCGCGTACATTGATGCTTTCCTGCCATTCGCCGCAGTCAAATCCGTTCCACTGTTCAAAATTCATAATCGGCACTCCCCTTCAAAAATAAAAGGGTAACCCCGAAAAACAGAGTTACCCAGACGGTCGGTAGAATATTTCCGTTCGGCGCACTGTGTCAATTCACATTCCGTCAGCACCGAAAAGAGTCGAGTTTTCAAGATTCGTTACGAAGATATTATAAATGCCGCCGTTGTTTTTGTCAAGCATTTAGCACAATTTATCTTTAATATGCGAAAGTCTGTCGAGCGCTTCATAAAGGGTTTCGTCCTTTTTGGCGAAGTGAACGCGCACGATATTGTTTATGTCTTCATTGAAGAACGATGAACCGGGCACGCAGGCAACGCCGACCTTTTCAGCCATATCGACACAGAACTCAACATCACTCTGACCTTTTTTAAGGAACGGGCTTATATCCGCAAGCACGAAGTATGCGCCCTGCGGGTCGGTGAACGGAATACCGATTTCACGCAGCCCGTCTGTAAAGAGCTTTTTCATATGGGCGTAATGGTCGCCGAACTCCTTGTAGTAGCTGTCGGGCATATCGAGGCCTACAACGGCGGCTTCCATAAGCGGCGATGCGGCGCCGACGGTGTTGAAATCGTGGTACTGCTTGATTCTGTCCATAAGCGGCTTGGAGGCTATGGCGTAACCGAGACGCCAGCCTGTAATTGAATAGGTCTTGGAAAGGCTTGAGCAGCTTACGGTGCGCTCCCACATACCGGGGATGCTGTTCATATAGGTATGAACATTGCCCTCGTAAACAATATGCTCGTAAACTTCATCCATTATTGCAAACGCATCGTACTTGATGCAGAGGTCTGCTATAAACTGAAGCTCGTCGCGTGTGAAGACCTTGCCGCTGGGGTTTGAGGGATTGCAGACGAGAATTGCCTTTGCCCCCTGCTTAAAAGCATCCTCGAGCACATTTTTATCAAAATTGAACTCGGGCGGTACGAGCGGAACAAAAACCGGCTCGCAATCCGCCATTATAGCCTGCGCGCGATAGTTCTCGAAATACGGTGAGAACATTATGATTTTATCGCCGGGGTTTGTGAGTGCGAAAATGGTATCGACCATAGCCTCGGTTGAGCCGATGGTAACGACCATTTCGGTTGCGGGATCGAGCGTTCTGCCCATAAATCTGCCGCATTTGCGGGCAAGCGCCTCTCTGAAATTGGGCGCACCCATTGTGATGGGGTACTGGTGCGGGCCCAGTGCACTTACCTCGGCAAGTCTGTCGGTTATCGCTTTGGGCGGGTCAAAATCGGGAAAGCCCTGCGCAAGATTTATGGCACCGCTTGCGATAGCGATACGCGTCATTCTTCTGATGACGGAATCGGTAAATAATTTGTTTTTTCTGCTCATTTCCTGCATGGAAAAGCACCACCTTCAGTTTATTTCAAAATCGCTTTCATCAGCGGTATTTATACCGTTTTCTTTTAATATCGCATCAAGTTTTTCGTTATCGTTTACGCGAAAAATCATTGAAGCACTGCCGTTTTTACGGCTGAAGACCGAATACATATATTCAACATCCACACCGTTCTGCGCCATCAGGTTGAGCACTCTGCTGAGTGCGCCCTTTTCATCGGGCACGGTAACGGCGGCAACATCGTTGACTGCAAGAATAAAGCCGTTTTCGGAGAGCACCGAAGCCGCAAGCCTTGCATTGTCGGCTATGATGCGCATAACGCCGTAATCGGCGGTTTCGGCGATATTTATGGCGCGCAGGTCAACGCCGTTTTCGGAAAGCAATGCCGTAATTTCGGCAAGCTGCCCTGCTCTGTTTTCAAGAAAAACCGATAACTGTTTTACAGACACGATAATTCCCCCTTATATTTTGCGCTTGTCAATAACACGCACGGCTTTGCCCTCGCTGCGTTCTATTGACTTGGGCGCCACAAGGCGCACCTTTGCGAATATGCCGAGCATGGTTTTGAGCGCGGCTACGAGATTCTTTTCCATCTCGGTAATTTTGCCGAGTGAGTCGGAGAAGTTTTCGGCACTCATTTCCACAAGCACCTCGAGTGTGTCGCTGTTGTTTACGCGGTCGACCACTATCTGATAATTTGCGGTATAGCCCTGCTCGAGAAGCACCGTTTCTATCTGCGAGGGGAAAACATTTACGCCCTTGACTATAAGCATATCGTCACTTCTGCCCATAGGCTTGCACATTTTAACGAATGTTCTGCCGCAGGAGCATTGCTCGCGCTTTAATATGCAGATATCCCTTGTGCGGTAGCGAATGAGCGGGAACGCTTCCTTGGTAATGGAAGTGAACACAAGCTCGCCCTTACTGCCCTCCGGCAGTACCTCGCCCGTTACGGGGTCAATGATTTCGGCTATGAAATGGTCCTCGTTTATGTGCATACCGTTCTGCTCACTGCATTCGTATGCAACGCCGGGGCCGCTTATTTCGGTAAGGCCGTAGATATCGTAAGCCTTTATGCCGAGTTTGTTTTCGATATCGCGGCGCATTTCCTCACTCCAGGCTTCTGCGCCGAATATGCCGGCTTTAAGCTTCAAATTATCCTTAATGCCGCGCTCGCAGACGGTTTCGGCAAGATATGCCGCGTAAGACGGTGTGCAGCAAAGGAAGGTCGTGCCGATATCCTCCATAAACTGCAGCTGACGGTCGGTATTGCCCGAAGACATGGGCAAGGTCATGCAACCGACCTTATGGCTGCCGCCGTGGAAGCCCGCACCGCCCGTGAAAAGCCCGTAGCCGTAGCAGATCTGCAGAATATCGTCGGGATTGCCGCCCGCCGCGGTAATTGCGCGCGCAACGCAATCCTCCCACAAATCAACATCGTGCTGAGTGTAGAAAGCGACCACCCTTTTGCCCGTGGTGCCGGAGGTGGAGTGTATTCTCACACAGTCGCGTTTCGGCACGGCAAGCAACCCGTAGGGGTACGAATCGCGCAGATCGTCCTTGCAGAGAAACGGCAGCTTATGCAAATCCTCTGTGCCGTGAATATCATCCGGCGCAACGCCTGCTTCATCCATTTTGCGGCGGTAATACTCTACATTTTCGTAAACGTGCCGCACCTGCGCGGCAAGGCGTTCATCCTGCCACGCTTTCAGCTGTTCGCGCGAGGCACATTCGATATCCTTTTGATAATAATTTTCCATAATGATCAGATGCTCCTGCCCGAAAGAAATGCTTTTTTGTTCATTTCAAGGAATTTTTCCGGAACACTTACCGCAACGGCATTCAGCCATTCTTCCTCGGTAAAATCAAAGAATTTTGACATAACACCCATAAGCACCATATTGACCGCCTTTGCGGTGCCTGCCTGCTCTGCGAGTGTGAGAGCATCGGCAAACACGCCCCTTACGCCGAGCGCTTTGATTTTTTCTTCAAGTTTCTCGGGATACTGTGCCGCACCCGTAATAACGGGCATGGGGTTTACCTTTTGGGTATTGGTGATGACAACGCCGTCGGGCTTGAGGTATTCGAGCCACCTTGCAGCTTCGAGAAGCTCAAAGGAAAGTATGATATCCGCTTCGCCCTTGTCGATTATGGGTGAATAGACCTTTTCGCCGTAACGGACATAAGTAACCACGCTGCCGCCGCGCTGGCTCATACCGTGAACCTCACTAACCTTGACATCGTAGCCCTTATCGAGCAGCATTCTGCCGAGCAGCTTGCTTGCAAGCAGAGTACCCTGCCCGCCTACGCCGACTATCATAATATTTTTTGTCATTACCTTTCACCTCCGCCGAGTGCGCCGAAAGCGCAGAGCTGTGAGCACACGCCGCAGCCCGTGCAAAGCGTATTGTCGATAACCGCCTTGCCGCCCACCACGCTTATTGCCGGACAGCCGACCTGCATACAGGCCTTGCAGCCCCTGCATTTGTCGGTATCAACGGTAAGCGGACCGTTATGCTTTACATATTTAAGCAGAGCGCACGGTCTTCTTGAAATAATCACCGACGGCTCATCGACGGCGGTTTCCTCTTTGATTGCGGTATCGCAAGCCTTGAGGTCATAGGGGTCAACCACGCGCACGCGCTGTATGCCGACCGCCCTGCAGAGTGTTTCAAGGTCAATTTTCGATGCGGGGTCGCCTTTGAGGTTGAAGCCCGTTGTGGGATTCTGCTGATGCCCCGTCATACCCGTAATGGAATTATCGAGGATGATAACGGTTGATGCCGAGTTATTATATGCGATATTAACAAGTCCGGTTATTCCGGAATGTATGAATGTGGAATCGCCGATAACGGCAACGGTCTTGCCCTCGTAAGAGCCGTTCATAGCCTTATTGAAGCCGTGAAGACCCGAAACGGAAGCGCCCATACAGATTGTGGAATCTATTGCCGAAAGCGGTGCGACCGCGCCGAGCGTATAGCAGCCTATATCACCCATAACGGTAAGCTTATTCTTTTTAAGTGTGAAGAACAGACCTCTGTGCGGGCAGCCTGCACACATAACGGGCGGCCTTGCGGGGAGTTCATCGGAAACGGCGGCGCCTGTGCCGGTGCTTACGCCGAGAGCGTTTGCTATATAATTCTGACTGAATTCGCCGATGCATCCGAAAATCTCTTTACCCTTAACATTTACGCCGATATTTTTGCAGTGGGTTTCGATAATGCCGTCAAGTTCTTCAACGACTATTACCTCTTTCACCGAAGCGGCAAAATCTTTTATTTTTTTAACGGGCAGCGGATTTACCATACCGAGCTTCAGCACGGGGTATTCATCGCCGAAAACTTCTTTCACATACTGGTAGCTTGTGCTTGATGTTATAAAGCCCTTTTCGTCGGATTTGCCTGCTTCCGTTCTGTTGATTTCGTTTGTTTCGGCAAACTCGGTAAGCAAAGCTGTACGCTGTTCGACTACGGGGTGGCGTTTCTTTGCAAAGCCCGGCATCATAATGTACTTTGCGCCGTTCTTTTCGTACTTTTTCGCTTCGGGCACTACCCTGTCGGCAGTTTCGACAACGCTCTGTGAATGTGCAACGCGTGTGCACATTTTAATCATTACGGGGGTATCGAATTTTTCCGACAGCTCATAGCCGAGCTTTGCGAACGCGAGTGATTCCGCGGCATCGGACGGCTCAAGCATGGGAAGCTTTGCCGCTATGGCGTAATGGCGCGAATCCTGCTCATTCTGCGATGAGTGCATTGACGGATCATCGGCCACGCCTATAAGCATACCGCCGTTTACGCCCGTATAAGAGATTGTGAAAAGCGGATCTGCGGCAACATTGAGCCCGACGTGCTTCATACCGCAGAAGCTGCGCCTGCCTGCGAGCGATGCGCCGAAAGCCGCTTCCATAGCGACCTTTTCGTTTGGCGCCCACTCGGCGTAAATTTCATTGTATTTTGCGGCACACTCGGTAATTTCGGTACTCGGTGTGCCCGGATAGCTTGAAACGAACTCGCAGCCTGCTTCGTAAAGTCCGCGGGCGACGGCTTCGTTACCGAGCATAAGTTTTTTCATATAAAGACACTTCCTTAAATACGGGAATCAAGACATAATCTGTG
>JAZUJG010000230.1:0-5443 GCA_045642645.1 Acutalibacteraceae bacterium
TATAACATACAATTCAACTAATTTCCATAGTAATACAGAAATATAATTATAGTATATTGCCGAAAAAAACACACGCCGGCGCATGATGGGATGCAAGGTCGCTTGGATAAATGATATATCGCCTTGCGGCGATATGATATACGGCTTCGCCGTATGATATATTTGCTTTGCAGATATGAGATAATATCCGTTCCTTAATATGCCGAAGGCATAATCATCCGCTGAAAGCGGATATCATATCGGAGATATATCACCCGTTTCACAAGGAACGGATATCATTGAAAAAAGCACTGCTTGCTTACACAGTGCTTTTTTCTGGCAGGGGTAGCTGGATTCGAACCAGCGAATAACGGCGTCAAAGACCGTTGCCTTACCGCTTGGCGATACCCCTTTATATTAAAAAAGTCAAACACCCATTTGTGTTTGACTTTTTTACTGGGGTGGATGATCGGGGTCGAACCGACGACCTCCAGGGCCACAACCTGGCACTCTAACCAACTGAGCTACATCCACCATATATGGCACGGATGGAGGGATTCGAACCCCCGACCCACTGCTTAGAAGGCAGTTGCTCTATCCGACTGAGCTACATCCGCATATTGACGAGGTAATACAATGGAGCGGGTGATGGGAATCGAACCCACACGACCAGCTTGGAAGGCTGGGATTCTACCATTGAACTACACCCGCAAGTGTGTCACAACAACGGATATTTTATCACAACACTAAATCTATGTCAAGAAAATTTTAAATAAAATTACAACAAAAATTAAAACTCGGGGATACGGCTGAAATTTGCCGTATCCCCTGCCAAAATCAAATTATTCTGCCGAGTTGTTTTCAAAACCCGACATATAATCGGCAACATTCTTCTGCCTGCTTTTTGCAAGCTCTGCGTACATAAGCTCGCGCTTCTGCCTTGAAATAGGCCAAAGGAATTTAGGTATAATTCCGAGTGCGCCGGTTATGGTGGGCACAGCGGTACAGAGTGCAAATTCCCAAAACTTTGTGGTATCGTTCTGTGTACCGATTTCCAATCCCTGAACATAGCCGATGCGTTTCATGATAAGACTCGTGACCGAGCCGAGCATTGCAGACTGAATTTTAAGCACAAGTCCTTTTGCAACGCCGGTGGTGGCTTCCATTCTGTACCCGTTCTTCCACTCGCAGTAATCCATAGCTTCGTTCCAAAGGTCCGCATTTATGACCTTGGTAACGCCCCAGGACCATTTATTGAACCATTCCTTTAAACCGAAGGCTATACACATAGGCACGGTTTTAAAGAGCATTGTCCGCTTTTTCGAAATACCGAACAGGAACACTGCAAGATTAAGCACATCGCCGTAAATATCGGAAGCAATCCACAGGGTTTTTGACGAAAAGTGTCTGCGAAGCGGTGCTACAAAGCCGTAGCTTATACTGCCGTTTATAGACGACGGAATATTCAGAATAGTGATAAGAGAATAACTGCCGAGAACATCTATAAAGTAGTTTGTTTCACTCTTGCTTATGGAGAAATTGCCGAGAAAATCAGACAAACACATAAGGAGCACCGGATAGTTTGAGAATATAGCCTTTAATCCCGCTTTTACATTCGGCTTTTCGACCGACTGCGGCACACGCTCGCGCGACTGCATAAAAAACCAGAATGTGCAGAGCGACGATACAACCGCCGTGCTGCCGCCCATAATCATAAATATATTGCTGAGCTTCCAATTAACGACTTTGTTGTTTACAAGGTCAATCAGCACACCCATAACGTAACGCGGCAAATCCTCGCCCATATAGCCGGTAAGCAGCTCCGCAAGTGTAATAAGTCGCACACGCTCATTGGGGTTCGGCGTTATTGTGGACATATAGCCGCTTTTGGCAACACTCTTGAATGTACCCGCAGTTTCATTTATAATGGCAAAGGCATAGTAATATATGAGCTTGGGGATATATGTGCCCGAGGTATTCGGGAAGAAAAGCGGCAAAAGCCATGTAAACAGGCCGATAACCGTAAGCGGAAGCTGCAAGCCTACAAGGTACGGTCTGAACTTACCGATTCTTGTGCGGGTATTATCCACAATTACGGAAATGAATGTATCATTTATAACATCCCACGCGGTTGTTACAAGGTCCATAACCGCACTTACGGTGAAGTCGATATGAACGACGTCCCAGATATAGCGCTCCTTGAAGCTGTCAATATTAAAAGTATTTGCCCAGTCATTAAAGAGGTAAGCAACAGTTTCCTTGACTCCGACATAGTTATAATTCCTGTAAAGGCGGGCATCATCGTCGACAGCATTCACACTTTCGCGCGGAACTTCGTTAAGGTTGTTTTCACTCATTCGGAGTCACCCCCTTTTACAGTTAAAACGCAGGAATCTCTGAAATGACCGTCATCGGAAACGGCGACGATTTTCACAGTACCGGCTCCTTTTGCGGTAACTGTGCCGTTTTCATCAACAGTTGCAGCAGAGGCATTTTCGCCCTTGCCCGCTTCAACAAACCAAAGTATTTTCCGGTCGGTAGCATCGGCGGGTTTAAGCTCTGCAGTAAGAACTGCGGTGTCACCGACATTCAGTTCAAGCTCATCATCCGAGATTTTTATTTTTTCAACGGGTTTTCTGACAAACACTTCACATTCGTCGGTAAAAGTATTGCCGAGATATTCAAGCTCGACCTCAACCTTAACGGGCTCGTTGGTTTCACTCACACCGGTTATATAACCGAGCTCGTCAATTTTCACTATGCTTTCATCGGCTGATGTAAACTTAACCTTATACTCGCTGTCGTCATTTATAACAGCATTTACACCGAGCTTTGTATCGCTGCTGCCGGGAGCAACAGTCAGAGTCTTTTGTGCAAAAGAAACACCAGCATAAGTAAAGTTAACTTTTCTTGTAACCTTATATAAAAATGTTATATGCTGTTCTGCATTTTTGAGTTCGGGTATGTTAAATTCAACATCTGCATCAACGGCATAACATTTTTCAAGTTCAATGTAATCGACCTTATCATTCAAGCGATTTACGCGCATTTTAACTGTAAGTGCCTCAATAACAATCTTGCCGTTTTCGGCAGTAAAAACATCTTTAAACTTATCGGTTATTGCGTTAAATGCAGTTTTTTCATCGGTAAGGCTGAAAAGCTTGTTGATTTGCGCATTACCTTCGGCACCGTCGGTTTTGATATTAAAAACTATATTGTAATAATCAGCATCAACGAGCTTGCCGTCACCGTCGAGTTTGAGTTCGCCTGTTTCGGAATCCAAAACGCCGTTTACACAGGAGCTGTCGGCAATATCGTTAGTTTTCAGTTCAAGCAGAGGTCTGTCGGCATAATCCGTACCGAATTCGCCGTTGAAATCCTCGGGATAAAGTCCGTCAACAAATGACTGTATATCCCCTTTTACATAGTCAATAAGTACATTTTCCTTATCGGCGTTATCTTCGGGAGTGATCACAAAATCGCTCAAAGAAACGCTTACGGCGGATTTGAATTTTACAAGCTTGTTATCGCTCGCGCCGTTCACAAGTGATGAAGCATATTTCAATATGGCATCGTCACCTACGGGAAGCTCGGTTTTTGAAGCAACGGGTTCTTTGGGCAATTCGTAAGTACCCTCCGTAATAAGCGAAAATGCAACAAGCATTACTGAAACAATGCACACTGCCATGGCAAGCACAAACGAGCCTGCAAAAAGAATTATCTTTTTATGATTTTTTTCGGAACGGAGCAGTTGAGTGGTATTGTTGTTATTCTTTTCAGCCACGGTGCTCACCGCCTTTCGCTTCTTCGGCAAGGGCTTCGCGCTTTTGCTCATCGGCAAGGCGTTTTTCGCGTTCTTCATCCGATTCAAATACCGGCAGCGGCAAATCATCAAGTGAAATCTCGCCCGCTTTAATGCGCTTGCGCATAGCTATTCTCTGTAAATCAACTTCCTTGGCTACATGCTGAATCTTGCGCTTAATAAAAAGGTTATTGATAACAAAATCCGCAATAAACATTGCAAGCGCAACAAATGCACCGAAGCCGAAGGTTGTTTTTATAATGCTGACATCTGCCGAATTGCCAAAAACAAACGACATAACCGCACCGAAAACCGAGAAAACCATACCGAGAACCGATACAGTTCGCATAATGCGAGCGGTTTTCTGAATATTGATGAACGACAGAATTTCAGTAACAAGTATTGTCACACCTGCAAGCACTATAAGCACCATAGCGGCAACGAGAACGAGGGATTTAATAAAAAATGTGTCAACATCAGCGCACTCTTTGAATGCTAAAATAGCATTAAGAGTTCCATCTGAAAAAGCCTGATACAAACCTATTCCGCCAAAGCTGAGAGATTTGGAAACAACGGGTAAAATAAGTTCAGCATTCGCAAAAGGCACGAGAATCGCACAAAGCGTAAGAACAGAAAAAACTATACGCAATATGGGCAGCGCACCTTTAATAAAGGCGGTTTTAAGTTTGGAAACAAATATGCGCAGCGAGGCATTTTCAAGCTCGCAGCGCTTGGCATCACGGGCAAGCATAGTATTTTGCGTGTAATAGAAAATGTTGACACCGCAATGCTTGCAGTTGGGGTCAAGCTCAAATCTGCCGATTTCGCCTCCGCAGTTGGGACATTTCACAAATATCACCTCTGAATATAACTATACAAATGTATTATATATTCACTCAACATAACCAGTCAAGAATTATTTTAGTGGCAATGCTTAATAATTATTAACAAATCAATAAAAAAGACTTGATTTCCGTACAAAGCCGTGTTACAATATCATCACTTTGGAGGCGTAGCTCAGTTGGCTAGAGCACCTGCTTGACGTGCAGGGGGTCACAGGTTCGAGTCCTGTCGTCTCCACCACTTGATAGTTGGGCGAACACCTATTTTTATAACGGCGGTTTTGCCATATGTGTTCTGCTCAATCGTTAAAACAAAGCACACCTTGCTTTCGCAGGGTGTGTTTTGTTTTAATGGTTTGTGTTGTAAATCAAGCGTTTTCGAGATTTTCGGCGTCTTCGGGGTGGTCTTTCAGCCACTCTTTATAATACGCTTTGCCTTCTCTCGATTCGTAAAACTCAAGAAGTACCTCATAAAGAGCCGCGGCGAACTCTTCGAGCTGATTGTCGCTGAATTCGACATTTCCACGCTCATCGCAGAACAAAACGAAACGGGCGTACAGACCTAACAAACCTATGTAATTGAATATAACTTTCATTGTTTATACCTCTTTCATTTAATACGCAAGCAGATAACTGTTGATAGTTACATCTACTCGCCAATGGGCTAAATGGAATACGGACACGGCTAAAACCGCAAGATTGTCGTATTCCGCGGGTAAGTGTTTTTCGATTGCAAGAGCCTTGTTTTTACCTTTTAACTTGTGTGTGCCGCTCATAAGCCGCACAAAGTTTTCGTATTTTCTTGCGGTTTCTTCGGGCG